>SKOK01000302.1 GCA_007120085.1 Bacteroidales bacterium
CCTGGCAGGACAACTTAGAAATCAGCCCCTTACATAGATTTTGCAAGGGGTTTGTTTTTTACTTATCAAACAATTTGTTGGAACCACCTGAAAAGTCAGTATAAAGGTATTGAGCAAGAAGAAGTTGACATCACGGAATGGCACAAAAAAACGGTAAGGCATATCAAACAAAACCCTGCAGCATTCATTATTCACTATGATAAAGTCAGTACCGCTGTTTTCAATGTATTCCCCTATATGATTCATTTCACCTTTGATGAAGCAAATAAAACAGTTTTTGTTTCTGCCGTATTTCATACGAGCCGTGATCCGGAGCTTTGGAAAACAAGATAGAGCTGATTAACGGCAACTCCAATGAAAAAGCAAAAGCAGTCCTGAAAAATTCAATATCTGCTGTCAAAGTATAAGACAAATTATCAAACGCGAGCGTGTCGTTTACATACACAAACGGCCCGGCATAGTCGCGGCGGACACTCTCCCCTTTCATGTCAATGCTGTAACATTTCTTCAGATTTTATTGCAGGGATTGTTGTGAAACGCATCACCTGTTTTAAAAAACCTTTTAAACAAATGTTCTCTCCACATCATATTTTTGTTTATTTTTGAGATGAAAGAAAATGACCACACCATGCAACTTTGCAGGGTATGTCAATAAAACCATTCTTCTATGAGCCGGGCCATTATCCTCTTTTCTTTGCTACATATAGTGTTAAAGCTCGTTGCTGCGCCGCCGGCCAATGTAACAGGCCGAATTTTCGACAACGACAGCCGGGAGGTTTTGCCCGGCGCGACAATCATCGACAGCCGGGGCCGTGTTGCAAGCAGCGATATCAGCGGGCATTTCTCGCTCCTTCTGCCGGAAGGTGAGCAGATCATCACCTTTCAGTATGTGGGATATCAAACTGTTCGGGAAGCTGTTTTTGTTCACCCGGACAGTTTGTTGATGCTGCATATCGGGATGACGGCCAAAGCTACCGAGATCGACCAGGTGGTGGTCAGTGCCGGCAGGGTCGAACAGAGGGTGGCTGAATCCACGGTATCGGTCAGCATCATCCGGCCGGAACAACTTGCCTCGGGTCATATGACCAGTCCAGAGGAAATCCTGAACAAATCCTCCGGCATCGAAGTGCTCGATGGTCAGGCCTCTATACGCGGTGGAAGCGGTTACAGCTACGGAGCCGGAAGCCGCGTACTGGTGCTGATTGACGGACTCCCCGCACTTACAGCAGACGCAGGAAGTATCAGGTGGAGCTCACTGCCACTGGAGAACATCTCACAAGTGGAGATTATTAAAGGGGCATCATCCGTGCTTTATGGGTCCTCCGCACTGAACGGCATCATAAATTTCCGGTCTGCGGAAGTCACAGAAGCAGGGAGCACCAGATTTTATGCCGAATCAGGTGTATTTGGAAAACCCCGTCAAAGGAATTGGATCTGGTGGGATACCCCAAGATCTTATCATAATGCTTCCCTCTATCACAGTCAAAAAATTGGCCGATCCGATATCACCATAGGCAGTTTATTCCTGCTCGATAACGGTTATCGCAAGCTTGACGATGAAAAATTGGCACGCGCGAACTTCCGCATCAAACGAAGACACCACCGGTTGGACGGCCTGAGTTACGGACTGGCTTTGAACGGCGGCATCGTCGACAAGCATGACTTCATACTATGGGAAGATGCTGAACAGGGGGCACTCAAACAAAACGAGATCACCGCATCGCAAATGCGCGGGTCGTTTGTTTTTGCAGATCCTTTTGTCAGCTTCAGGCAGGAAGAAAGACAAACCCACGATATCAGGCTGCGCTTTCAGACTTCCGATAATACTTACATGGAAGAGGATAAAAACAACAGCCGGACAAGGTCTGTGTATGCTGAATACCAGGCATGGCTGAGTGTGGCAAGGATCCTGAGCCTCAATACCGGATTAACCTGGTACAACAGCCATATCCGGTCCAATCTGTATGGCGATCATGAAGGGATGAACATGGCTGCTTATGCACAGGCCAACCTGCATCCAAACGAGAAGACCACCCTGGTGGCCGGATTGCGTTTTGAGCATAATACCCTGAATGATGTCAGTGATCAACTGGTCCCACTTTTCAGAGCAGGTGCCAACTATCGTTTACGAAAGGCAACCTTTTTGCGCGCTTCATTCGGACAGGGCTACCGCTATCCGTCTATTGCTGAAAAACATGCGGCTACAACCATCGGCCCGGTGAGCATTATCCCAAACCCCAACATACAGGCCGAATCAGGGTGGAATGCCGAATTGGGCGTCAAACAGGGATTGTTGACCCAACGTCTTGACGGACTGGTTGATATTGCCATATTTTACGGACAAAACACCGATATGATCGAATATGTCTTCGGTTTGCACAGGAACCCGCTTACAAATAGCTTTGAAATGGGTTTTAAGGCCACCAATATCGAGCATTCGAGGGTATATGGGACGGAACTTGAGTTTGTGGTGAACCACTTTACGGGGCTTTTCCAAAATACAATATCAGGGGGATACGTATTTATGGTACCAGTGGAGTTTGATCCGAATACGAATAAAAATACCGGGGATTATCTGAAATTCAGAAGAAAGCATTCTGCAAACCTCAACTTTACGACGTCTTACAACCGATTTACGGGGGGGCTTTACTTATATCTGAAATCGAGATTGCTCGAAATCGATAACGTGTTCCTAAATCCATTGACCCGCGAACAAATCCTGCCGGGCTTTTTCGACTACT
This sequence comes from Bacteroidales bacterium, assembly GCA_007120085.1. GTDB lineage: Bacteria > Bacteroidota > Bacteroidia > Bacteroidales > UBA7960 > PUPG01. Next base: position 2,742 of record SKOK01000302.1, read on the forward strand.
GGCAACAAAACAACAAAGGGCATTTTGCCGCCGACCTGAGCATCGGCTACCGGCTAAACCCAAAATATCAGTTGTCTTTTGTGATCAAAAACTTCACCAACACCGAATACATGGGACGGCCCGGTGATATTCAGCCCCACCGCAATTACAGCATGCGTATCAGCGGAAAACTTTAGATGTCAAAAAAGGAATATCCACATCACCAAAAATAGCCGCAAACAATGCACTGATCTCTATATTCAATTCAAACAAAGCTTGATCATATTTGTAACCGCTTGCACTCATTAGTAAGCTGCCAGCAAAGTTGGGCTTCAAAATATCAAGCTCATTCGCCATAACAAACGTATTTTATTTTTTTGCCAAAAAACAAACAAAACAATGCAGCTGTAAAAGTTTAAATTGCTTTCATAATCTCAAATTTTTTGACACACAGGGGAATGATTGCCGATTGCCGATTGCCGATTTTCGATTGCCGATTGACAATTGAACAGAAGCCCGAAGAGTTCGCGGGGGAAAAGCAGGCAGGAAGAAAAAGTAATTGCATTGCTCCTGAGTGATGGGCACCCATCTCCCTTGGGAGAGGGGCCGGGGGTGAGGCATTTCAGGCACAAAACACACAATATCAAACACCTACAAAACTATACACACATAAAGAAGCAATGGTACGAAACTCTCTTTGAGAACTATGGCAAACAGTATGACAGTGAAAGCTTTACCCACGGCACCCTGGGCGAATGCGATTTCATAGAAAATGAGATCAATCATAACAAAAGCCTGAAAATCATTGATATTGGTTGCGACACAGGACGCCACGCAATCGAACTGTCAAAAAGAGGCCATACGGTTACCGGTATTGATTTATCGGAATCTTTGCTTGAAAAAGCACGAGCCAAAGCAAAACAAATCTGTTTTGCTGAGCATTTCCATACACCCCGGACAAACGCACCAGGCCCTGCAGAAGATAGAAAAAGCATGCCTTGTATCGTGTTTTAGATTATATTTGTAAGTATGAAAGTCTTATTAACCGGCGCAACCGGATACATTGGAAAAAGATTATTGCCTGTTTTGGTAGAAAATGGCTATGAGGTGGTGTGCAGCGTAAGAGATAAAAACAAATTCCATCCAGAGAAATCGCTACTTGAGAAAATTGAAATCATAGAAAACGATTTAACACAAAAAGATTCATTAAAAAATATCCCGCCCGATATCGACTTTGCATATTATTTGGTTCATTCCATGTCGGCCACAAAAAAATATGAAGCCCTGGAGAAAAAGTCAGCCATTAATTTCAGAGAGGCCATCAACAAAACCAAAGCAAAGCAGGTGGTTTTCCTGAGTGGCATTGTGAACGCCCAAACACTGTCCAAACATCTGAAATCAAGGCAGAATGTGGAAAATGAACTGGCCAAAGGAACGTATGCGCTCACTACCTTGCGAGCGGGTATCATCATTGGCTCAGGAAGTGCATCATTTGAGATCATACGCGATCTGGTTGAGAAATTGCCCATAATGATTGCCCCAAAATGGCTGAATACCAGGTGCCAGCCAATTGGAATCACCGATGTCATCACCATATTAACAGGCGTATTGAACAACAAACAAACCTTCAACAAGAGTTATGACATTGCCGGCGAAGAGATCCTGACTTATAAACAAATGCTGCTGGACTTCGCATCGGTACGTGGCCTGAAAAGACGCATCGGAATCGTTCCGGTGATGACCCCCAGGTTATCATCTTATTGGCTCTATTTTGTTACATCCACATCTTATAAACTTGCCACATCACTGGTTGACAGCATGAAAGTGGAAGTTGTTGCCCAGAATAGTGATATCCTCA
>SKOK01000249.1 GCA_007120085.1 Bacteroidales bacterium
CCTGAAACGCATCGGCCCCGCAGTGGAGATCATGGCAGAAGCAGAACAACTGATGGCACATAAGAATGCCGTCAGCCTCCGCCTCAGGGATGTCAATGATGGATGATAGAAAAAGCTGGAAGCTCGAAGCTAGAAGCTGGAAGTTGGAATGGTGGAGGTTGGAAATTAGAAATTAGAAATTAGAAATTAGAAATTAGAAACTATAAACTTCGAACCATGAACCTTACTAACCTCGTTCGACCCAACATCCTGCGCCTTAAACCATACAGCAGCGCCCGCGATGAGTTTAAAGGCAAGGAAGGCATATTCCTGGATGCCAATGAAAATCCCTTTGGCGAGTTGAACCGCTATCCTGACCCGGGACAGCTTGCCCTGAAGCAAAAACTGGCATCCATCAAACTTCTTTCGCATGAAAACATCTTTATAGGCAACGGCAGCGATGAAGCCATTGATATCCTGTTTCGTGTTTTCTGCGAACCAGGAAGGGACAAAGTAGTCACCTGCCCGCCAACCTATGGCATGTATGAAGTTTCTGCCGGTATCAATGATGCAGGGGTGATCAGTATCCCGCTAATAAATAATTTCCAGCTTGATATCGAATCCATTGCAAGGCTCGACAGACAGGCCGAAAACGTAAAGATGATTTTCCTCTGCAGTCCCAACAATCCGACTGGAAATATCTTAAAAGATATCGATGCTGTTCTGGATATTTTCAACGGCATCGTTGTGGTGGATGAAGCCTACATTGACTTCAGTGATGCAGAATCATACATCCATAAAATTGCTGATCATCCCGGACTTGTCGTTTTGCAAACCATGAGCAAAGCCCGGGGTTTGGCCGCAGCCCGCATCGGCATTGCTTATGCAAACCCGGAAATCATTGCTTTTATGAACAAGGTAAAACCGCCTTACAACGTAAGCGCACTAAACCAGGAAGCAGCATTGAATGCACTTGACAATCAAGCTGTTTTCCAAAAACAAAAACAAGAAATAAAGGAGCAGAAAAGATATCTGGAACAGGAACTTATTAAACTCAAATGTGTTAAACATATACACCCGTCAGATGCCAATTTCCTGCTGGTGGAAGTCAGCGATGCCAATTTCATTTATGATGAATTGGTTAAAAGCCAAATCATCACTCGTAACAGGCACAGTGTCATACGCAATTGCATTCGCATTACAATTGGAACAAAATCTGAAAACCAAAAACTTTTACAATACTTTAAACAACTAAACAATTAAACGTTTCAACAATTAAACATATACATTACTGATGCAAAAAATCCTATTTATCGACAGGGACGGCACCCTGGTTATTGAGCCGCCCGATGACTTTCAGCTGGATTCATTTGAGAAACTGGAGTTCTATCCGGGTGTGTTTCAAAACCTCGCAAGAATTGCAAAAGAACTCGATTATAAGCTGGTGATGGTAACCAACCAGGATGGGCTTGGCACTACATCCTTTCCCGAGGAAGATTTCTGGCCTGTGCATGAGAAAATTATCCGGGCTTTTAAGAATGAAGGGATTGAGTTTTCTGAAATATTGATCGATAAATCATTCCCGGAAGACAAATCCCCTTATAGAAAGCCCGGGACAGCCATGTTGAAACATTATATCTCCGGAGATTATGACCTGGAGAATTCCTTTGTGATCGGCGACAGGGCTACGGATGTTGAATTGGCTCAAAACCTTGGTTGCAAATCCATTTTCCTAAGCAAGACACAACACAAAGATGCAAGCCTGAGCACAAACTCCTGGGAAGATGTTTACAAGCATCTTGCAGCGCAGGCACGAACTGCGAAAGTGGCACGCAAAACCAGTGAAACCAATATAAGCATTGAGTTGAACCTGGATGGTACGGGAAAAAGCCGGATATCGACTGGCCTGGGTTTTTTTGATCATATGCTGGAACAAATTGCCCGGCACGGCAACATTGACATTCTCATCAAAGTAAAAGGCGATCTTCACATCGATGAGCATCACACCATCGAAGACACTGCCATTGCCCTGGGTGAGGCATTTTTGAAGGCACTGGGTAGCAAAAAGGGCATTGAGCGCTATGGATTTATGTTGCCAATGGACGACTGCCTGGCGCAAGTCGCCATTGATTTTGGCGGGAGACCCTGGCTTGTATGGGAGGTGGACCTCAGACGAGAAATGATCGGTGATGTGCCAGCTGAGATGTTTATGCACTTTTTTAAATCGTTTAGCGACAATGCCAAATGCAACCTGAACATCAAGGCAGAGGGACAAAATGAACATCATAAGATAGAAGCTGTTTTCAAAGCCTTTGCAAAAGCATTGAAAATGGCCGTCGCAAAGACAAACAATTATTCAATACCCAGCACAAAAGGCATATTATGATTGCAATTATTAAATACAACGCAGGCAACATTGCCTCAGTGAAGAACGCCCTGGACCGCCTCGGCTATCCATGCATCGTCACCGACTGCGAGAGCGATATCCTGAATGCCGACAAGGTGATCTTTCCCGGCGTGGGTGAAGCGAGCTCTGCCATGCAATACCTGCAGAAAAGGAATATGGATGTGCTGATAAGATCACTGAAACAACCTGTTCTGGGAATATGCCTGGGGCAGCAACTGATGTGTGCACATTCTGAAGAAGGCGATGTGGATTGTTTGAACATCTTCGACGCCAGGGTCAGGAAATTCCCACCGGAAGACATCGTGCCGCACATGGGCTGGAACAATTTGCAGCAAACCCGGGGTCAATTATTTTCTGAAATCAGGGGTGACGAAGACTATTATTTTGTGCATAGCTACTATTGCGAATTATCCGAAGAAACTGTTGCAGTTTGTGATTACATCCTGCCATTCAGCGCCGCCATGCAGAAAGACAATTTTAATGCCGTGCAGTTCCACCCGGAAAAATCAGCGGCATCAGGCACAAAACTATTGCTAAACTTTTTACAATTATGAGAATCATACCAGCCATAGATGTCATTGACGGTAAATGCGTCAGGCTCACCAAGGGAGTTTATGCCACCAAGAAAATCTACAATGAGAATCCGCTGGAAGTAGCAAAAGAATTTGAGGCTTTTGGTATAAAATACCTGCACCTTGTTGACCTGGATGGTGCCCGGGCGCAGCGTACACTTAACCACAAGGTGCTTGAAAGCATCGCTTTGCATACATCCTTAACCGTTGATTTCGGAGGAGGCATCAGAAGTGCTGATGACATGCGGATTGCCTTTGAAAGCGGTGCATCGCAGGTCACCGGAGGTAGCATGGCAGTGAAAAATGCGGCTGAGTTTGCTAATTGCCTGACAAGATTTGGCAGCGAAAAAGTAATCCTCGGAGCTGACGCCATTAACCGTAAGGTTGCCACACAGGCCTGGCACGAGCAGTCGGCCATCGACGTGGTGGATTTCATCGCTGACTACGAAAAGCAGGGTGTGATCTATGTCGTTTGCACCGACATCAATAAAGATGGCATGCTGCAGGGCGTCTCAGAAGCTCTTTACACGGATATACTTCAAAAAACGAATGTGAGGCTGATTGCCAGTGGCGGCGTATCCAGCACAGACGACCTGAAGGTGTTGAACGACATTGGCTGCGATGGAGCAATCATCGGGAAGGCGATCTATGAAAACAAAATCACTTTAAAAGAGTTGAGCAGGCTATGTTAAAAAAACGCATCATTCCCTGTCTGGATATTAAAGAAGGCAGGACGGTCAAAGGAGTTAATTTTATTGACATCCGCGATGCCGGTGATCCGGTTGAACTGGCTAAACGCTATGTAAAGGACGGAGCCGATGAATTGGTTTTTTTGGATATCACAGCCACCATTGAAAAGCGAAAAACATTGGTTTTGCTGGTAGAAAGGATTGCCCGTGAGATCAACATCCCGTTTACGGTTGGTGGCGGCATCAACTCCCTTGAAGACGCACGCGCCGTAATCATAGCCGGGGCCGACAAGGTGAGCATCAACTCTTCCGCTGTTAAAAACCCGGAACTGATCAGGAACATTGCCATGGAATTTGGCAGCCAGTGTGTAGTGGTGGCCATTGACAGCAATTTTGAAAATGGAATGCACCGGGTGTATGTGAACGGTGGCCGCATACCCACAGAACGAAACACGCTGGATTGGGCACAACAGGCCGAAAAGCTGGGAGCAGGTGAAATACTGCTTACCTCCATGAATAAGGACGGCACAAAAAGCGGTTTCGACATTGACCTGTTAAGCCTTGTCGGCAATGCGCTGAACATCCCGGTAATAGCATCCGGCGGGGCAGGCACCAAAACACATTTCACGGAAGTGTTCAGACAAACAAGGGCAAGTGCAGCCCTCGCTGCCAGCATCTTTCACTTCGCCGAAATCCCCGTCCCGGAACTGAAAAAATATTTATTAAATAACAACATCGCCGTAAGATTATGAAAATAAATTTCGAAAAATCCGCTGGTCTTGTGCCTGCCATTATCCAGGACGATAAAACACTGCAAGTGTTGATGCTGGGCTATATGAATGAGGAAGCCTACCTGAAAACAGTTAAAGAACAAAAAGTTACCTTTTTTAGCCGGAGTAAGGAAC
>SKOK01000221.1 GCA_007120085.1 Bacteroidales bacterium
CATTGCGGCTGTTGATGCGAGTGGCTGTCAGCCTGAGGCTCTTCATGAACAGGTCTTTCATCCCGAAAAGCTTATCCATCACATCAGGCATGATCTCTTCGGCCCAGGCCCGGTGGAAACGACAAAAGCCCAGGTTGTCCATCATCAGCTCCATGATCATCCGTTCGGCATTCTGGCGTCCAAGCTCGCGGGGCAGAATGAAGTCCTTGCCATACACCATGTAATACTTTCCCATAATAGCCATTGGCGACAACACGCCAGGCGTCCAGTACTGGTTTGGGACCATCCACCCCTGCCGTGCAAACCCGATATGCACAAAACGATCCATGACCCCGATCCCTTTTTCGCGTGCCAGGTGACGTGCCAGCTTGCGCGCCCCCAGCTTCATGTTGATCAAGCCGCCGGGCTTCACCATTTCGTCGAGCAAAGCCGCACCAATGCGCGCATTGTGCATCGAATCTTTTACCACATCAAAATCCTTGGGTGAAAACTTTGGCACATCCGCCGCCCCAAGTTCTTCCGGTTTGATAAGGCCGTCTGCCATACACTCCATCAGCCAGGCCAGCACCCCGCCTACAGAAATAGCATCGAAGCCATAACTGTCAGCCTTGCCGTTCAGCAGCTCGGCGGCACGCTGGTCGAACACACCACAAAGCGGTCCCATCGTCTGGTAAGGTTCATAGTCTTTTTTGAAATGTCCGCGCATCTTTTTGCATACCGCCACGCAAGGCTCCCCGCAGTTCTTTTGCTGCTTTGTTTCAATGGTTTCTTCATTGAATTGTTTGAGATAGTGCTCAATGATAAACCGCTGATGCAAGTCCAGTCGTTCTTCCTTTGACATAAAGATCGTGCGGTAGTTGAAGGCGATGATCCTTTCGTTCATGGTGGCGAAATTCACACCGAAGGTGCCACCGGTGTTAAAGGCGGGATCGTAGCGGTATTTTGTGGTGGCCTCCAGGTCTTTGGCAGCCATCTTCTTCTCGTATCTGTCGTGAAACCATTCGTCGGCAACTTTCCGGTCGCGAAAGTCCTCATCTACCCAGGTGCCACCGTAAATGACCCCAACAATGCCGTGCTGTTGAAGCAGCTTCGTGCCAAAGCCTCCGCGGCCTGCCCAGCAGTCAACGGCAGTAAGTGCACCCTTTTTCACCGGTGCCGAAGCAATCGCACCATTGTCGGTGTACAGCGCAGCAGGACCGACGGCCAGCACACGCGGGTCTTTTTCGTAACGATCGGCATGCTGATCAAGTGCATGTTGCATCACACCATATACTCCACCACGGTCATTTTCCCATATTGAATGTGGATCGACCGGGTGCAGTTCCACTTCCACCTCCTCGCCATGATGCCTGTTCAGATACAGGATGGAAGGTGTTTCAGCCTTTCCGATGATGGAAAACAGGTTGATCCCCAAATTGTCGAATACCAGGGCCGCTCCACCCATCGAGGAGATAAAAAAACCGTGCCAAGAAGGTGATATACCGCTAAAAATTAACCTGTTTGAGCCGGGAAATATGCTCCCCGCCAACAAGCCGGCACCGATATTCAAGCTGTTGTGCTTGTGTGCAAGGTGAATGCCCAGATCTACCGGACCAAAAAATGAACCAACCGGATACTTGTTAATACGGTAATATCCGTTGGAAGCATCAATCATCAACACCCGAAGGTAAGTTTTTGCTTGTTTCATTGGGTTATAATAGTTTAGGGTTTAAGGGCTTAAGACATTCTGAGTGGTTCGTCCACGTGAAAGGGTAGTGACCAGAATGCGGGAATGACATGTAGTGTGTATAAAAATGAAACCGGGGTTCCTATCCATTGCCGTCTGCTTTAGCTGACGGTAAAAGGGCGAAAAATATAGCCCATGTGCCCACTATGCCTGCCGACAATCCGCACATTTGCTCATCACCTCGGTAGCTTCCCCACGAGCCCCAGCAGCCACCGGTGAAACTTATGAATACCCGTAGGTTGTGCGTGCAGCAGGATACAACTGCCACATACGGCATTGACATCTTGTTGTGCAAGCGCTTCATACAGCTGTTTGCTGCCCGACATCTGTTGTATCCAGATGTGCTCAAAGCCTTTGGCAATGGCCTTTTCAACGAGGCCGGCAGTTACCTCCGGTTTTGTGAACACCAGCAGTGCTTTTACCTCTGCCGGAAGAGCCTCAATAGCTGTATAAATGGTTTCACCCCCGGGTGCCCTTCCCCCGGCAGGGTTAACAGGGTAGATTGTATAACCCTTCTCTTTTAAGGTTTTATACACCACATGCCCGAACTTTTTGGTGTCGCGGCTGTATCCGGCCAGGGCAATGTGCTCCTGGCTGAGAAAACTATCTATGCTGGCTTTTGTATTCATATGTTTGTTTTGTGTATTTTTGCAAAGATGGTGATTTTTTTTATTTCAGTTCAACAAGAACAAAGAACAAGTAACTATCAACTCCAAACTCCAAACCCTGAACTCTGAACCCTGAACCCCGATCCCATAATCATGCTTCGAACCTTCGCAAACAAGCTGATCATCACTTGCATTACTGTGGGTCTGTTGTCAGCATGCAGCCCTGTTCGCGATATGCGGTTTCGTGCCCACTACCATGATGCCAATGATCTGCTGTATGCAGCAGCAATAGAAGGTGATTTGCCATATTTGAAAGCGCACCTGAACGATGGTGGTATCGTATTGTTCAGCGAAAGCTGGGATATTGATATGCAAGAAGAGATTGTGACAGGCGATGGTCAGCACTTTGACTTTAACAGGCGGTTTGTCCGGGATGGCGAAATGACGGTTTTCGTGGATAGCGTGGTGATTTTTGAAACCAACAAAATGCCAAAGAATAATGATCAAAGTCGCACTGCTGCCCTCACCGTTTTAGGTGGCCTGAACACCACGCTGGGCATCTACTGCCTGGCTGTCCCGAAAGCTTGCTTTGGCTCGTGCCCCACCTTTTATCTGGATGATGATCAGGACATCCATTATGCAAGAGCTGAGGGGTTTTCCAATGCCATAGCTCCCGGACTGGAATACACAGACATCGATGCATTGAATATCAATATGACTACAGGAGGAACATTCCCGCTGACGATGAAAAATGAAGCCTATGAAACGCACAACGTACGATCCCTTAATCTGCTGGCTGTGCCCCGCGAAGAGGGTCAGCGGGTGTATCATACGCATGATGATAAATTTTTCATCACCCGGCAAGGTGTTGAGCCGGCAAGCGCACGATCGGCAAACGAGGATGTAACATACTTATTGAAAAAAGATGACCAGGAAGAGTATTTCAGCCTGGCCGATCCGGACAACCTTCGGAGCACCGAAGAAATTTTCCTGCAATTTGATATTTCCGGAAATACCCGCGAACTGGGATTGATCGCAGGCTTTCGTCAAAGTCTCATGACGACCTACCTCTTGTACAACGCCTTCGACCACATGGGCAACCTTTATGGCGACCTGCTGGCCGCAGTGAGCACAGCTGATTATGATGCACCAACCATTGCCGATGTATTGTATGAGCAGCTTGGTGGAATAACCGTCTATCTTTGGAACAGCCACGACCGGGAGTGGGTGTGCCAGGGTACCTGGTATGAAACCGGCCCCATCGCCATCAACCACCAACTGATGCTGCTCGATGCTGTGCATCCGAAAGAAGATATCCGCATAAAACTTGAAATGAATCGCGGCATGTGGCGACTGGATTATCTTCACCTTGCCGAGATAATTGAAGAGGTGACGCCTTTGGAAATACCGGTTGCACGGGTTTCTGCAAATGAGAAACAAGATGAGGATTTGTTGCAGATTATGCTGGATGGAGATGCTTATCTCGTTTCACAACCCGGTGATATATACCGCTTTGAGTTTGAGCTGCCACCCGACCATGATGATTACGAACTCTTTCTGTCAGCCCGGGGGTTTTACATGGTGTGGGGGCGCGAAGAATGGCAAAAAGAAAAAGACCTCTACAGCCTTTATATGATGCGTCACCACCCGGGGCGCTACCTGAAAAAACATGCGCAGGCATACAAGGAATATGAAAAGGTGATGGAAGAGGCTTTCTGGGGGTCCAGGGTAAAACATCAAATCATTTCAGGCCATGAAAAATAAGCAAGCACTCCTGTTGTTGCTCATGTTTCTCATGTTGCTTCTGGCGGCTTCCTGCAGTGTGCCGCGCGGGTTGCCTGCACCTGAGGAGTTACCCTATGAAACCAAAGGTGCCGCTTTTTATGTCAAACTCCACGATGGCTCAGTTTATCTTGGCGAGTTGATTGCCGCAGAAAATGATGCCCTCTATGTTTTGCCTGCAGAAAATCAGCATCCTAACATGAAAAGACAAAACAGGCTGGTACAAATTCCCTGGGATGCTGTTGATAACTATCGGGTGTATTATGCCCATGGCAAATCGCTTGCCTGGTTTGTGCCGGTATACACTGGTATGACCCTCAGCCACGGATGGTTTGCTTTTTTAACCATGCCTGTTAATCTAATCGCCACACTGACTGCTCACGTCACCAGTCAACACGAGTATGTCTTGCG
>SKOK01000237.1 GCA_007120085.1 Bacteroidales bacterium
GGAGTTGCCTCATTAACCTGATGGGGACGATGACGTATTCCATATCGAAGTCGGCCTGTACGGCAAAGATGCCTGCTGGAAAGAGGCTTGCGCTGCGAAAGGCCTGTGCGGGGAGCATTCCTGTTGTGCGTCCGCGGCGCGGCACAAATATCTCGATGGGGTGGAGGAGGTCGTGAATGCTGGCATTCAGCATCAGCGACACCCCATGTCCGAGCACCAGCACACTGCGGCCATTGTGTTCAGTTTCATAGGCGCCCTGTATAATGAGGGTGTCAATGCCTGTAATATGAGGATAAGCCATATCAACGCCCCGAAGGCTTACAAGGTGCTGTTTGCCCCTGTAACTTACCATTCCCGACTCTTGAAGCACTTCGCCATGCTTATTCACCCCGGGGAGCTTTAATACATGCTCCAGCGGAAAGGCATTAACCGAAAAGGTTTTTCCTTCGGCGGGGATGATTTCAATATCTGCATGAAAGGCATTGAACTGTGCCAGGATCAGCTTTTCAAAGCCGTTTGTGACCGATAAGACTACCACCAGCGCCATGGCACCTACGCCAACGCCGATCATCGAAACCAATGTGATGATATTGATGGCATTGTGCGTCTTTTTGGCAAAAAGGTAGCGCCACGCTATGTAAAATGGGAAATGCAATGCTTTAGCTGTTTGGGTTTTTTCTTGCCTGCACGAGCAATCCGGTGCCCTTGCGGTGTTTTATGTTTAGGTCCAGCAGGTTTAGCAGCAGCACCGGCGGCATGATGACCAGGTAATAAAAAGGCAGAATGATTAAAAAAGCTTTGGTGCGGCCCAGTAGCAACAAAGGGTACTTCATGGAAAGGCGCCAGGCGATGCTGCCCGGCGTGCCATAGGTGTATTTTATGTCAACCTGCCCAAAACCTGCTTTCAACAGCTTTTCCCTGATCTCATCCGCAGGGTAGCCGTCGCGCACGTGCTCTTCAATAAATGAGGCATCTCCATCTTCTTGTACGTCGCTGCCACCCTGGTCGGAAGGGGTACTGATCAGCAGCAGGCCTCCCGGCTTCATTGATTTATGGAAGTTTAAGAAGACCTGCTCGTCCTCTTCAATGTGCTCCATTACATCAACAGACAGGATGAGGTTGTATGTCCCGGGTCTGACATAATGGACCAGGTCTTCGACGGCAAAGGTTACATTTCTTTTTTTTTCTTTTTGAAAGAAGTCACGACAAGAAGCTATTTCTTCTTCTTTGATGTCGATGGCTTTGACCTGCCACCCGGGGGCTTTCCTTGTGATGTGCCAGGTGTATTGCCCCAGGCCACTGCCGGCGTCCAGCACACTGATGTCGTTGTTGTGTGCATTGGCTTTCCGGAAAGCCTTTAGTGCGCGGTGCACGTGCCATGTGCGGAGCAAGAGGATGTCAAGCAAGCGGTAAAAAAGCCTCCTGCTCAGCGGATGCCGGTTGAAAATGTGTCCTAAAAACTGCTTGATCGGGTCGTAATGCATTGCGGCGGTTCTACTTTTTCAGCAAGCTTTCAATGTTTTCGATGTAGTCGAGGCTGTCATCAATAAAGAATCGCAGTTCGGGAACATGCCGCAACTGGTGTTTAACCCTGGAGCCGAGCTGCTTACGAATCTCGCTGGCTTTCATTTCCACAAGCTTGAGCACCTCATTGGCGTCTTTTCCAAAAATACTGAGATACGTCCTGGCAATCGACAGGTCAGGGGTCACATACACTTTGGTCACTGTAATCATTGCCCCGGGCACCCAATCCCTGCCTGAAAACTGCAGGATCTCACCCAGGTCTTTCTGTATCAGGCGTGCAATACGCAATTGTCTGTTCGTTTCCATAATTACAAAAATACGGAAAAAAAGCAAGCAAATGTAAATGTGCAGATGTGGAAATGAGTAAATGTGCAGATGCGGTTGGAGGATGGAAGAGGTTAGATGATGGAAGTTGGAAATTTGTTAAATTGTTGAACTGTTGAATTGTTGAATTGTTGAATTGTTGAATCGTTGAATTGTTGAATTGTTGAACTGTTGAATCGTTGAATCGTTGAATTAGAACCAGAAATTAGAAATCAGAAACCAGAAACCAAAAACCAGAAATTATAAATCAGAAACCGTAAACTCTGAACCCGTAGCTCCCATCTTTTTTTGTAGGTTTAACGGATTTTATTATATTTATGGCATCAAAAAATCACTCAATCCTAACCCTAAACCACATTCATTATGAAAACACCTCCTTTTATGTACCAGGAACCCTTTCCCCTGGGTGCTGACAACACTGATTATTACTTATTGACGAAAGATTATGTTTCAACCGAGTCTTTTGAAGGCAAGACAATTCTAAAAGTTGATTGTGAAGGACTTGCACGTTTGGCCCGTGCAGCGATGCGCGATGCTTCCTTCATGCTGCGCACCGGCCATATTGAACAGGTTGCAGCCATTTTGCATGATGCGGATGCCAGCGAAAACGACAAGTATGTAGCCCTGACGATGCTGCGCAATGCTGAGATCTCTGCAAAAGGTCAGCTACCGTTTTGCCAGGATACGGGTACAGCCACTATCATAGGAAAAAAAGGTCAGCAGGTCTGGACGGGAGGTGGTGATGCCGAAGCGCTTTCCAAAGGGGTTTATGATCTCTACACCGAAGAAAACCTCCGCTATTCGCAAACCATTCCGCTCGACATGTACAAGGAGAAAAACTCGGGCACCAACCTGCCGGCGCAGATAGACCTGTATGCTGCTGATGGAGATGTTTATGATTTCTTGTTTGTGGCCAAGGGTGGCGGGTCGGCTAATAAAACGGCGCTTTACCAGGAAACCAAGGCCTTGCTTAACCCTGAAAAGCTTGAGAAGTTTTTGGTTGACAAACTGAAATCACTGGGAACAGCGGCCTGCCCTCCCTATCACGTGGCCTTCGTAGTTGGAGGCACTTCGGGTGAGGCAACCCTGAAGGCGGTCAAACTGGCGTCTGCCAAATACTTTGATAACCTGCCCACGACCGGTAACGAGGGCGGCCAGGCCTTCCGCGATGTGGAGCTGGAGAAAAAAGTCCTGGAGGCGGCCTATAAGCTGGGCATAGGTGCGCAGTTTGGTGGCAAGTACTTTGCACTTGACATCCGGATTATCAGGATGCCGCGCCATGGTGCATCCTGTCCGGTAGGGATGGGTGTGTCCTGTGCGGCCGACCGCAACATCAAGGCAAAGATCAACAAGGATGGCATTTGGATAGAGAAACTGGAAGCCAACCCCGGGCGCTTTATCCCTGAAGAGCTGCGCAATCTCGATGATGCTGCCGGTGCCGTGGAGATCGACCTGGACCAGTCTATGGAAAAGATACTGGCCGAACTCACCAAACACAAGGTAGGTACCCGCTTGTCGCTGAATGGCACCATCATCGTGGGCCGCGACATCGCCCACGCCAAACTGAAAGAGCGGCTCGATGCCGGCGAAGGCCTGCCGCAGTATATCAAAGACCATCCCATCTATTATGCAGGGCCCGCCAAAACACCCGAAGGGATGCCCTCCGGCTCCTTTGGCCCAACCACGGCCGGTCGCATGGACTCCTACGTTGATCTCTTCCAGCAGCACGGCGGCAGTATGGTGATGATCGCCAAAGGCAACCGCAGCCAGGCCGTTACCGATGCCTGTAAAAAACATGGTGGTTTCTATCTTGGCAGCATTGGCGGACCCGCTGCCATCCTCGCGCAGGAAAACATCCGGAAAGTTGAACTGCTCGAATACCCGGAACTTGGTATGGAAGCCATTTATCGCATCCACGTCGAAAAGTTCCCGGCCTTCATCCTGGTGGACGACAAAGGCAATGACTTCTACCGGATGACTTGAAGAATTGTTTATTTGTTTAATTGTCATCCTGAGAAAAGCGCAGCGGAATGAAGGATCTCTTCAGGGCCGAAGAGATCCTTCCCCGGCGCTACTAATGACAAGAGACCAACCAGCAATTAGAAAGCAGCAATTAGAAACCAGCAATTAGCAACCAGTAACCAGTAATTTTAACCGTCGAAAATATGTTCAGACAGGAAAAAGACAGCATTGGCGTAATTGATGTGCCGGCTGATAAATACTGGGGTGCACAAACCCAGCGCTCCCTTGAAAACTTCCGCATTGGAGAAGAAAAGATGCCACGAGAGGTGATCCGTGCCTTTGCCATCCTTAAAAAGGCCGCCGCTTTGGTTAATGGTGAGATGGGGGTGTTGGATGAAAAACTCGTTAAGCCCATCGTGCAGGCTTGTGATGAGATTCTGGATGGCAAAATGGATAGCCAGTTTCCGCTGGTGGTTTGGCAAACAGGCAGCGGCACGCAGAGCAATATGAACCTTAACGAAGTGATTGCCACCCGGGCACATGAGATCATGGGCGGGAACCTTGATGATGAGAAAAAGTTCGTGCACCCCAATGACCACGTTAACAAGTCGCAATCCTCCAACGATACATTTCCGACGGCGATGCATATCGCAGCTTTTACGTTCATTTCGGATCATACGATACCAGGCCTGGAAAAATTACGTGATGCCTTGCAGGAGCGCAGTGAGGCGTTTGACGATATTGTCAAGACAGGCAGGACGCATTTGATGGATGCAACACCACTGACCCTTGGCCAGGAGTTTTCTGGCTTTGTGGCACAGCTTGATTATGGTTTAAAAGACCTGCGCCACAGCCTTGAACATCTGTGTGAGCTGGCACTTGGTGGCACGGCGGTGGGTACGGGCATCAATGCGCCAAAAGGTTTTGACAAGGTCGTGGCTGAAAAGATTGCCTCGCTGACCAGACAGCCATTTGTTACGGCACCTAATAAATTTGAATCCCTGGCTGCCCACGATGCTGTTGTGGCCACCAGCGGGGCGCTAAAAACGCTCGCCGTAAGCCTTATGAAGATCGCCAACGACATCCGTATGCTGGCCTCCGGTCCGCGATGCGGAATTGGTGAGATCATACTGCCTGCAAACGAACCCGGCAGCTCCATCATGCCCGGCAAGGTGAACCCCACGCAGCCGGAGGCGCTTACCATGGTGGCCGCACAGGTGGTTGGCAACGATATGGCCATCACAGTAGGAGGGATGAACGGACACTTCCAGCTGAACGTGTTTAAACCCATGATGATATACAACCTGCTGCAGTCGGCGAGGCTGCTGGCAGATGGTTGTAACAGCTTTGCTGATAAGTGTGTCGTTGGCATCGAGGCCAATCGTGAACAGATCAGCAGGCACTTGAACAATTCTTTGATGCTGGTTACTGCCCTCAATCCGCACATTGGCTACGACAATTCGGCCAGAATTGCAAAAAAGGCACACGCGGAGAACACCAGCTTGCGGGAGGCCGCGCTTGCATTGGGGCTGGTAAGTGCTGAGGACTTTGACCGATGGGTAAACCCTGCGGAGATGATATAAAAAAAGGGGCGTACGCCCCTTTTTTTGTTTGTTAAAGATTTCTTATGCCTGGTGCTTTAGTAATGCCACAGGTCTAGTTCCATGTTACGGATCTCTTCCTTGATCCTTTGTGCTTCGAGCAGCTGTTCAATCGGATCTTCAATGTATTCGCTGATCACCCTGTTGTCGGGCCTTTCTTCGCGATAGATGGTTGCATCAAAAAACCGGCGAATGAAGTAGTCATCAAAGGAGATGCTTTGCCTGTCGTTATGGCGTGTGTAAACCGGTGCATTGGCCAACACTTCCCTTATTTCGGCAAAGGGCAGCCAGAACAATGGTTCCCAACCCAGTGACTCGCCAGTGATGTTGTCAATGACCTCTCTTGCGGGTGAAAGGCCGACGATGCGAACATCCATCCTGCCTCTTCTTTTGTCAATGAACCATTCTTCCCTGATCCTGAAACGCAAAATCTGTGCGGGGTTGAAGGGGATGACTACCGCAACCTCCTGCCCGTCTTCTTCGAATGTTTCGGTGCGGCTTAGACGTTCAAACAGATCATTTGGGTCCAGGGGGTCGCCCCTGAAGTATTCGTCATCAACATCATAGGCATGGATTTCACCTGCACGAAGGGCATCTTCAAGCACCTTCATCAGGCTTTTGAAATCACCGATAGGCTCTTGCGGGAAATAGAGAGGCTGATTAATTTTAAGACGTACGTCAATGTTTTGCCAGATCCTTTTTGACCAGAGAATATCGGCTTCCCTGACGTGGGGAAGCTCAATCGGCCTGTTTTCCATCATAGACTTACGTTCGTAAAAAGTGTCGTTGGGTCTGTCCTGGGGTGGCTGTGCTGTTGATGGCAGCGCAAGGATCAGCCCCAGTGTTGCAAGAAAAAAGAAATACTTGATCATTTTATTATCTCCCATTGATTAATATAAGGCTTATTAATTAATTGTGAATGCGATGGCACCGAGGTTCCTTGTGGTTCCGTCGGGGCCGCGTTCTGTAATAATATCTCTGAAGGTGATCTCCTGTCCACTTCTTGCAGAATCGATCACGCGAATCATTTCTTCAGTAAAAGTATTTCCTGTGGCAGGATATGACCTGTATTCACCCGCTATGGTCGTTGTCATACGGAAGGAGGCGATGTTGAAAGAAGCATCAAACTCAAAGCCTTCCATTTGGGCAACGATGCGTCCGGCCCTTGACAGCAGTTGCCTGTCCATTCTGCCTTCGCGCCGTCCGGCGATGTATGCAACGGGGTCAGGGATGTTGCGTCCGCGGAAACGGCTTTCACCCATATTTCGTAATTCATTGTCAACGAGCGCATTCACCGAGATGGTGACATCGCGCGTACCTGGTTCCAGGTTAACGATGTAGCTGCCGTTGTCAACACGGCGCAGGTTGGCGCCCGATGATATGGCAGGGCGCAGGTTTTCAGAAGGAATGCCGGGAGCTGAAATGGACACCGGGTTATCCACACCAACGTAAAACACGTTCATCTTATCAGCCGATACGGTGGCCGTTGGCCTTTCGACGGTATAGTTGGCAACGAAGCGGTGCTCTTCTATCACACCTGCCGGCGAGGTCATGCGGATAACACCGGTATGGCGCTTGGCCCCGGGACTTCTGGCGGGCACTCTTAAGCGGCCCACGCCATCGGAAACCGGGATACGGCCGATGCCATCCACCAGAATTTCAGGATCCTGGCGTGTATCGTAGGCTGCAACGAAAATCTCAGCCACATAGGCATCGCCTTCCATCACGATCTGACTGCGGGGCACCACCCTGGCTGCGATCTCATCAAAACGGAAAGTGCCTTCAGTGATCAGGTCATAAAGCATGCTGATGGCATCGAACTCAGCATTGCGAACCTCTGTAACCATCCTGTTGAGGTTGGTTGCAACAGCTACCGAAATAACACGGTCAAAGCTAAATATCTGCCAGCTTACCGGCCTTTCCTGGACATAAAATGGACCTTCAACGTCAAGGCCAAGCGTAATGGACTGGTTATGTGTGAACAGAATGCTATCAATCTTGTTTTGAAAGCTTTCAATCTTTTCACGCAGGATGTATGCCCGCGTGCCGGGGCCACCATCACTACCGCCTTCTTCCAACCAGTATGAGGAAGACCGGCTGTAGTCATCCTTGCGACGCGAATCCTGAAGATCCAGCGCCTCGGCTTCTTCGAATGAGATGCCATTGATCTCCGCGAGCATCTGCGTGCGGTTTGTGAGTATGTAGCTTACCAGTGAGTCTGCCAGTTGCCTGATGTAAAGTGCCTGGTCGTGAAAAGGATATACGTGCTGCGGCGAGAAAAGGAGCTCCTGTTCCCTGAAATCGTCATATACCATATTCACCTTCATCTCGAAGTTCCTGTTGGTGTCTTCAATGCCCCTGTTGATCAGCGGAAATGAATCAAGCACATCCACGGATACATTTAAGGCCATTAAAGCCAGGAAGATCAGGTACATCAAGCCGATCAGTTTCTGCCTGGGTGTTTGTTTTCCACCTGCCATAATATATTAAGTTGTCTTTTTATGCATACTTGACTGTTTCATAAATCGGAAACAGTATTATCTGTTCATATTGACATTCATTGCCGAGAGCATGTTGCCATAAACGCTGTTCAGGGCTTTGATGTTGTTGTTGAGCCTGTCCATCTCCTCCCTGTATTTCTTGGCAGTCTCAGCCGTGGCGTTGAGGTTGTCAACAACGCTGCCGATTGTTTCATCAAACTTGATGGCCGTATCGGTTTGGGATGAGGCCGCTTTCATCTGCAACTCATACGCGGTGTTGAGTGCCGACAGGTTTTTGGTCAGGTCTTCTGAAGCATAAATGCTTTCTTTGGCCTTGCTTGAGGATTGCCTGTAGGCATCACTCATATCATTGAGTGAGCTCACTGCATTTTTCAGTGTGGAGTTGTACTCTTCTGACAAGCTCAGGTCCTGTTTCAGGTATTCTGCTTTGTTTTTATATGACTGGCTCAGTTCCAGCACAGACTTGGAAGCTGTTTCCATGTTCTGGATGTACTGGTTGGTGGCTATGGTGGCATTCGACAGGTCGGCCAGCCTGGAGGCATTGTCGCTGAGGTTGCGCAAGCCACGGCCGAGTTTGTTGATCAGTTCCGGGCCAATGTCGGCCTCTTCCATCAGTTTGTCAAGGTTTGCCGACAGGGTGATGTTTTGCGGGCCACTGATCACTTGCTGGCCTTCAGGCCTGGCAATGGGCTCACCGCCGGCAAGCTCGGGATATACCAGTTTCCAGTCGGGCTCATCCGGTACGTGTTCGAAAGCAGAAAAGAAAAACACCACTGCCTCAACACCCATCCCAATGATCAGCGCATAGTCGGCAAAAGGCCAGTGCATGATCTTAAACAACGCACCGATGATCACCAGCGATGCGCCCCAGCCATAAAGCCGCGACATAAAAACCTTCCAGATTCTGTTTTGTGAAAATTTCATTTTTGATAAATTTATTTTAGTGATCTGATTGCCATTTATTTGGTTAGAAAATGTGTGTTGTTTTAATAGACATTTGATTCTCCACGTCTGCGTTCACCTGCACCACGTCCGGGGTAAGTTTGCACGCTGCGAAACCCGAGGTATGCCTGTGCGGTATCCTGGTATTCGTAGGAGCGGGTGCTCACCTGCAGGAAGTAGCCAATGTCTTTCCATGATCCGCCCCGTACCACTTTACGTTTAAAAGATGCCGGATCATCCGGTGCAGCATTGTAAGTGTAATCAGGGTTCATGTCGGGCATCAGGTAATAAAACGATTCATTGTAGGCGGTGCGTGTCCATTCCGATACATTGCCAGCCATGTCATACAAGCCATAATCATTTGGAGGGAAATGTGCTGCGATGATGGGATACATACCACCTGTTGAGGTGTAATTGCCCCGTTGCGGTTTGAAGTTGGCCTGGAAGCAGCACTCTGCATCGCTGATATAAGGCCCTCCCCATGGATAGGGGCTTAATTCCCTGCCACCACGGGCGGCACACTCCCACTGTGCCTCCGATGGCAGATCAAATTTATGTGCGAAGGGGTTGCCTTCGCTGGCCAGGTACCTGTTAAGATATTCTGTGCGCCACGCATTGAAGGCACGCGCCTGGTTCCAGGTTACGCCAACCACGGGGTAATGGTCATAAGTGGGGTGCCAGAAATACATTTCCGTCATCGGTTCATTGTACGAATAGGTAAAGTCGCGGATCCACACCAGGGTGTCAGGATAAACTGCTGTTTCGCTGCGGGTTACCAGGTCTTGTCTTGGCACGTTGGGTTCCCTGGCTGCCCTTTGCAGGTCGATGTCGTGGTAAACGTATATCAGCTTCCTCGTGTCTATCTCTCTACGGCGTGAGAAGCGTTCTTCTTCACGAAGGAACATGTCTTCCAGGATCTGTCTTTCCTCTTCGCCTTCCCAGTTGATCCGGGGCCGTCCGCCTTCGCGTGTTGGCCAGATGATGATGGGTTCATCAAGCGGAAAGCCTTCATCATCCTCCAGGATGCCATAGATCTCCAGCTCAGGGATCGCCATTGCTTCCATGGCAAGCCGCTTACGGGCAATGGAGTCCCTCACCCAGTGCACAAACTGGCGGTACTGGTTGTTGGTGATCTCCGTTTCATCCATATAAAATGCCGACATCGACACCCTCCTGGAGGTCGCATCGTGCGCATAAGCAATGTCCTGGTCAGAAGGACCCATGACAAAGCTACCCATGGGTATCAGCACCATACCGGGTGGCGCAGGGTAAACTGATGTTGGCCTGTCCTGCACTCCTACAAGATGGCCACGGTCACCTCCGCCTAAACCGCCACATGCAGTGAACATTACTAAGGCCAGCAAAACTATTACAATTCTTTTCATAGTTTATTATCTAATTGATGGTCAAATTCTTTACAGCAACCTTGGGTGCTGCATCTATATTTTTGTTTCGGTTTGCAAAATTACAAAAATCTTATGTTTCTCTGTATTTGTTGTATCTTATCAAAATCAAGGTCGAAGCAATATTGCAGCAGAATTTCGTGGCTGCCATAGCTTCTGCCCATTGAACCCAGTGCGGATGTCGTGATGTCGTATGAATATCCGATGCTGATCTGGTCCAGCGTGACGCCAAGCATAATGACCACAGCGTCTTGCGGTCTATAGCTAACGCCGGTATAAAAGCGGTTATTGTATGTTATGAGGGTATTTACGTCAATTTGAACGGAGGCAAGGTCTGTTTTAACAAATACTGACGGACTGACCACATAGCTGGTGTTTCCGGGCAACAGGAAGTTATAGCCTCCGGTGGCATAAATGTGCCGCCGCAGGCTGTATTCCGTCTGTTCACCAATTTGTCCGGTGGCCTGCCTGAGCTGCGACACCGACAAGCCCGCCCAAAGTTCGTCATCCATCATATAAAAGGCCCCCAGCGAAAAATCAACAAAGATGTGATTTTCATCGCCGCTGGAAAGCGCGGGGTCGCCGCCAACATTGCCATCTGGTGGTCTGAAGTTTGAGAAGTCGATCTGTTTGTCCAGGAAGCCTGCACGCAGGCCAATGCCCAAACGACCCATGCCCAACTCCAGGTGGTAGGCATAGGAAAGGTTCACGCTGACATTGTTTTCGAAGCCCAGCTGGTCCTGCATAAAGCCCAGCGCCAGCCCGCCACGCAGAAAACGGACAGGGGCATCCACATTCAGGCTGTATGTCTCAGGGGCCACCCGGTTGCCCTCAATGTCCCTGAAGCCAACCCACTGCTGCCGGGCAAGTGCCGTGGCACAGATGGCGTTTCGCAGGCCGGCCAGACCAGGATTCACACCCATGTTGTTAAACATGTTATGACTGAACTGAGGCTCTTGCTGCGAATACGCCTTTCCGCAAAAAACAATCAACAAAATGACTAATACGGTGTTTCGGATGCGCATTGATGTTCCTGACTAATGAAAAAATTCTTCTTTCTTAAAAAACTACACTCAGTGAACGAAAAAAAAAGCGTATTCGTATTTAATGGATTGATAATGAAAAGGTGCAAAAATACACATTTTTAAAGAAGTTTTTACAAATATGTTTATGGCTGGGCCCCGCAGGCATTGGATAATGATTAAAGGAACTTCTGGTACACATGCCACCACTTTTCAGGGATTTCGTTCTGGCAGGCCTCCTGGTAGTCCTTGTAAGAGCAGGGCACCAGGAACAACCTGTCATACTTTTGCTGAAGTCTGGGCGGACAAGGTACTTCCATCCACCAGCGATCGCTTTTTTTGCTTTTGAAAAAATTGATCTTGTTCTGAAACTCCTTTATGGATACGACATATTTGATAAACTCTTCCGACTCCCTGACGTCTTTATCCGGGAAGTCGTTTTTGCGGTGGTAGTAACCGTCGATGAAGTACCATATCATCTGGGAGACCAGGTGCGCCGTTTGTTCGGCATTGTCGAAAGCAGGGTTCATCTCATAAAATCCAATGGAGCTGAGCTTGTCACTAAGTCCTGCGTAGCGCACGATCTGGCATGCTTCTTCTCCATAGAGGCCCATTGGTGAGGCCTGTGCATTGGCTGGTGCGTCGGCTTGCCTGATGGCCGAAATGTCAAAGCTCAGCAGGTCAGCATTGCGCACAATGGGCTCAACTTCTTCCATGTTGCTGCGCACATAACCCAGGCGATAGGCATCAAAATACAGTCGCTCCATCAACTCGATGGCGTCCTGATCAACAAAAAACGTCTGGTAGCCGATGTTGGCAAAATTGAACAGGTAGTTGGGTTTGGAGGTCAGGATGGCGCTCAGGAAGTTTTTGTTGCTGATCGCATCTTTCTCTTTCATTCCGATGTCGAAACGCGGGTCAACAGACACTATGTTGATAATCTGTCCCAGCATCTCATAGGCCTGGTAGTTGGCGTATGTGATGTCCTGGCTGCCGCCAATGATCACCGGGATGATGTTTCTTTCGAGCAGTTGTGCTGCTACGGTCTTGACGGCAAAATAGGTATCATTCGGGTTTTCACCCGGATTGATGTTTCCAAGGTCTGCAATGCGCACACTGTAAGGCCCCTGGAATAAGCGGTAGAGGTACTTCCTGACATAATCGGGAGCCAGCGCACAACCTTCGTTGCCCGGTGCATTGCGGTCTTCCTTGATGCCGATGATGGCAATGTCGGTTGCATCAAGATCGGGAAAGCCTGTTTCCTTATGATGAATGCCGATGTGTTTTCCCAGCATGAGCGGATGCTGTGCCGCATCCGATGGTAAAAGGTTTAGATCAACGGGTTCAAAAAAATCAATTATATCCATTGGCGTTCAAAAAAATCATTTTACTTTCCCTTCTTAGTGGAAGATGTTTTTTTTGTTTTACGCGTTTTTGAAGCGGATGTTCCATCTTCAATGATTTTTCTTGCTTCATCGAGGCTGATTTCTTCGGGAACCACGTTTTTTGGAAGTTTGTAGTTGTTCTTCCCGGCCTTTATGTAAGGCCCCCAGCGGCCTTTGAGGATTTGGATATCCGGCTCTTCTTCAAAGGTCTTGATGATCTTCTGCAGATCGCTGGCCCGCTTGGCCTTGATGAGCTCTATGGCTTTCTCTTCAGAAATGGAGAGGGGGTCTTCTTCTTTCGGGATGCTGTAAAATTTGCCATCGTGCCTTACATAAGGGCCAAAACGACCCAGACCTATTACCATTTCCTTGCCTTCAAATTCACCCGTTGTGCGTGGCAGCTTGAAAAGGTCAAGCGCTTCTTCCAGGGTGATGGTGTCGAGGCTTTGATCTTTTTGCAGGCCGGCAAAGCGGGGCTTGTCATCCTCATCGGCATCGCCAAGCTGTATCATCGATCCAAAACGGCCTATGCGGGCATACACATTTCGCTTGCTCACCGGATCCCGGCCCAGTAAGCGCTGGCCACTGTATTTCTGTGACTTTTGCAGCGTGCCTTCCACCTGCTGGTGAAAAGGCCAGTAAAACTCTTTAATGACGTTCACCCAGGACTTCTGCCCATCAGCGATCTCATCAAACTCCATCTCCACCCGGGCAGTGAAATTATATTCCATGATCTCACTGAAATATTCCATCAAAAAGCTGTTTACCACCTGGCCAATATCGGTGGGGAAAAGCTTGTTCTTCTCAGCACCCGTCGTCTCCTGCTTCTTCTTGCTGGTGATTTCGTCGTTTTTTAGCGTGATGACATCATAAGGCCGTTTTGTGCCGTCGCGACTCTCCTTTACCACGTATGCACGCTTTTGTATGGTGCTGATGGTGGGTGCATAGGTGGAGGGACGGCCGATGCCAAGCTCCTCCATCTTTTTTACAAGGCTGGCTTCGGTGTAGCGCGGCTGTGGCTTGGTAAACCGCTCAGTGGCCGTCATCTCCTGCAGCGGCAACTGCTGATTCAGCTTCAAGGGGGGAAGCAGGCCGCCGCCGTTTTCTTCTTCTTCATCATCGGTTGACTCAAGGTAAACTTTCAGAAAACCGTCAAACTTAACCACTTCGCCGGTGGCAACAAACTTTTCATCAGCCGTGGAGATGCCGATGTTAATGTTGGTCTTTTCGAGCAATGCATCACTCATCTGCGACGCCAGGGTGCGCTTCCAGATGAGCTCATAGAGCTTTTTCTCGGCAGCATCCTTGCCTGCATTCTGCACCTTCATTTCGGTTGGCCTGATGGCCTCGTGCGCCTCCTGGGCGCCTTTGGCTTTCGTGGCATACTTGCGCAGCTTTACGTAATCGCTGCCGTAGCTTTTTTCGATCTCCTCCTTTGCCATTGCCATCGCCGTGCCCGAAAGGTTAAAGGAGTCGGTACGCATATACGTGATCTTACCCGACTCATAAAGTTTTTGTGCCACCATCATCGTGCGCGACACCGAAAATCCCAGTTTGCGGCTGGCCTCCTGCTGCAAAGTGGATGTAGTGAACGGGGGCGCCGGCGATTTTTTACCGGGCTTTTTCTCAATGTCTTCAATTTTGTAAATTGCACCCTTGCACTTCTCCAGGAAAGCCGTCGCCTCTTTGCCTGTTTTAAAGCGTTTGGGCAGGTCAGCCTTGAGACTGGTGGTTTGTCCATTGCTGTCCACCGTAAAGATGGCCGATACTCGATAGCTTCCCGTGGCCTTGAAGGCCTGTATCTCCTTCTCGCGCTCCACGATGAGGCGCACGGCCACCGACTGTACACGTCCGGCCGAGAGGGCTGGCTTTACCTTTTTCCACAAAAGTGGTGACAGCTCAAAGCCAACGAGCCTGTCGAGCACCCGGCGAGCCTGTTGTGCATTTACCAGGTTCTGGTCGATGCCGCGCGGGTTCTCAATGGCGTTCAATATCGCCTTCTTCGTGATCTCATGAAAAACAATCCGCTTATAAGCTTCAGGCTTCAGTTTAAGGCTTTCAGCCAGATGCCACGAAATGGCCTCTCCCTCGCGGTCTTCATCAGTGGCGAGCCAGACCGTTTCGGCAGCCTTTGAAAGTTTTCGCAGATCCGACACGACCGCCTTTTTGTCAGAAGGAATCTCGTATTCCGGATCAAAATCTTTTTCAATGTTAATGCCAATCGTGCTTTTTGGAAGGTCACGCACGTGGCCGAAACTCGACTTCACGGTAAACTCCTTGCCCAGGAACCCCTCAATCGTTTTTGCCTTCGCCGGTGACTCTACTATTACAAGGTTTTTTGTCATTTTCTCTTTGTTTTGGACGGCAAAAGTAATAAAATATTAACAGATACTGCGGCTTTTTGCAGGTGATAATTGCGAATGGCTCCATTTAACTCCCTAATGATCAATTGATCATGCAATTGTAAACACCTTAACGGCAGTTTTTATGTATTTTTGCACGCAAAAACGATGGTTTACAGTTTACAGTTAGGAGTTTACAGTTAGGAGTTAGGAGTTGGGAGTTCGCAGTTCCCGGTTTACAGTTTGGGGTTCACAGTTCAGAGTTGTCCAGAATGCCTAAACCATTCAACGATTCAACAATTCAAC
>SKOK01000080.1 GCA_007120085.1 Bacteroidales bacterium
AATCAATATAAAAAAGAGGATGCCCAATCGAAGGGCATCCTCTTTAATTTTTTGACAGGCTTGCAGCAGGCTGAATTTATCCTGCAATCAATCTTCTGCCAGCTTGGTATATCAATCTCTGTTATTTTAATCCGCGTTGTCTGAGCAGTGGCTCAATCACAGGTTCGCGGCCGCGGAAATTAATATACATTTCCATAGGCTCTTTTGTTCCGCCTCTTTCAAGGATGTGTTCGCGGAATGCTTTTGCCACTTCCTGGTTATACACATCACCTGTTTCGCGGAATGCCTCGTAGGCGTCGGCATCAAGCAAGCCTGACCACATATAGCTATAGTAGCCTGCATCGTAACCCAGGGAGAATGCGTGCTGGAAGTTGGTGCTTGCCCAGCGGAAGTGGATCTCCGGAATCATTCCGTACCTTTCAATGGTATTTTTCTCTGTTTTGATGGAAGCCTGGTCAAGCATATCGTCGGCAAATGGCTCTGTCATGGTGTGGTATTCCATATCCAGGTATGTTGACATCAGGAATTCGACGGTGGCAAAGCCCTGGTTGAAGTGTGCGCTTTCGATGATGCGATCCATCAGTGCCTGTGGCATGGGTTCGCCTGTTTCGTAGTGGAGGGCAAAGGTTTTCATAACTTCGGGTTCGTTTGCCCAGTTTTCCATGATCTGTGAAGGCAGCTCAACGAAATCCCTGGGCACGTTGGTGCCCGCAAGGCTGGGATATTGTACGTTTGACAGGAGCCCGTGCAGTGCGTGTCCAAATTCGTGGAAGAAGGTGGTCATCTCATCATAAGTCAACAGCGATGGCCTTGTAGATGTTGGTGGTGAGAAGTTACAAACGATGGTGATCACTGGGTGAACGAAGCGGCCCTCCTTGTCAATGTACTGGCTGCGGTAGCTGCTCATCCAGGCTCCGCCGCGCTTGCTGTCGCGGGGATGGAAGTCCATATAAAGGATACCAATGTGCGATCCATCGGCTTCAAGGACTTCAAACACTTGCACGTCAGGATGATATTTTGGCACATCAGTGCGCTCTGCAAATTGCAGCCCCCAAAGCTTGTCAACGATCATGAAGATGCCGTCGCGTACGGTATTCAATTCAAAATACTGGCGCACGACCTGTTCATCCAGGTCATATTTTTCGCGGCGCACTTTTTCAGCGTAATAGCGCCAGTCCCACTGCTCCAGATTATAATCGTGTCCACCTTCATACACCATTTGCTGCAGAATCTCAGCCTCCTGCTTTGCAAGGGCAATGGCGGGCTGCCAAACCTGTTCAATAAATGTCATGACGTTTTCAACGCTTCCTGCCATCGTCTCTTCAAGGCTGAAGTCAGCGTGGGTGTCGTAACCCATCAGCTGTGCCCTTTCGATGCGCAGGTTGGTCATTTTAGCCAGGGTTTCCCTGTTATTGAATTCGTTGTCATTATTTCCGCGATGAATGTGTGCCTGCTGCATCTTCTTGCGAAGCTCACGATTGTCGGCATTGTAGAGAAAAGGCATCACGCTGGGATTGTGCAGTGTGAAAACCCACTTCCCTTCCATATCCATGCTGGCTGCAAGGTCTGCAGCTGCTTCGATGGATGTATCCGGTAATCCGGCCAGGTCTTCTTCATTATCAACAACCATTGTAAAGGCATTGGTCTCGCCAAGTACATTTTGTCCGAACTGCAGCGAAAGCATGGAAAGATCGGCATTGATCTGACGAAGGCGCTCCTGCTTTTCGGCAGGCAGGTTAGCACCGCTGCGCACAAAACCCTTGTGAGTTTGTTTCAGCAGCCTCAGTTGTTCAGGGTTGAGATTCAGTTGATCTTTTTGTTCATAAACTGCTTTTATCCTTCCAAACAAATCCAGGTTCAGGCTGATGTTGGAGGAGTGTTCCGATAGTTTTGGAGACATATTTTGCGCGATCTGCTGTATCTCATCACTGGTGAGTGATGAGTTGTAATTGTAAAACACGCGCAGAACATTCATCAGCAAGCTGCCGGAATACTCCAGGGCTTCGATGGTGTTCTCGAAAGTGGCTGGTTCAGGGTTATCGATGATGGCCTGTACCTCAGCAGCCTGTTCTTCGATGCCAGCCAGTATGGCCGGCTCAAAATGAGCGTTTTCAACTTTATCAAAGGGCGGAACACCAAATGGTGTTTCATAGTCAGAAAAAAACGGATTGTCTTTCTCAGGCCCTGCACAAGAGCCCAGCACCAAGGCCGGCAAAATCATTAGCATAAAATACTTTTTCATTGGTTTCTTTTTTATGAATTACTTATTAGGATTGAAAAATTTGTGCGCTAAAATACAAAAAAGAGTTAATGTGTTGAAAAATATATGTATTTTAGGGAGTATCCGCCACGTCGCAGCACACAAAAATCATTTTTTTTCAAAAATGTGTATGACAGCGATAATATCAAGTATGTTAATTGCGCCATCCTCGACCACATCTGCATTGTAAAAACAGAAACCCTCAACATAATCATTTGCCCAATGGTTTGCGATGTGGATCACATCAAGCACATTGATCTGCCCATCCCCGTTCGCATCACCAGCAAGATGGCCGGGGTGCATCACCGTATCAATTTCAACATCTTGCATCAGATAAATATCTCCTTGCTGTTCCAAATGGCATAGGCGTTCTGCCATCCAGGAATAATGGCCTTCGGGTACATCATAAAACACATAATCACCAGCCTCATTCATAACAGAGCCAAAGGTAATAATGGCATCGTCAATATGGTCACCAAACTCATCCGTGACTGAGAAACTTACAGTAAATGTATCAGGATCCTCACCGGAAGTCATCACAACATCAATGGCCAATGGTTCATTGGTTAAAGTAAATGCATCGTGATGGATGTCGTACCCTTCCTTTTCTATGTGGAATTGATAATTGCCGGGGAAGGCTTCCATGCTGGCCTGTCCGGCCTCGTTTGTAAAAAGCACAAATGGGTTTGGTTGCACATAGGCTTCGATGTTCCAAACAGCATCGAAGCCGAAGTCAGATGCAAACTGCCAGGGGTTGTCACCGAATTGTAACAGATTGGCCAGTTGATCGTGTTGTTCTGAGATTTCAAAAGAAGCAGGGAAGCAACCATCGCCTGAATCGCCGATCTCCCATCCAATCCACAACTCCTGGCTGGCGTCTATTGCATAAGGTTCGATCAGTTCCACTTCAACCCAGTCTTCTTCAGTCACTGTCATCTCCTGGCTGATCATCACTTCAGAATTATCGATGTCACCCTGCCAGATCATGACCGCCCCGTTTGCGGGTTGGTCATTCATGAAAACGCGTATTCCGGTAACTGCATATCCATCATATGTGTCAAGGTTTTCAGGCATCCAGCGGATGGCTGCGTACCAGGTTGCTCCGCTGCCTCCCAAACCGAGGGCATTATCGTTCACTCCATTTTGCCAGTATTTGATCCATTCCCCATTTCTGTGTTCCCCATCACCGGGCACATATCCGGCAGAAGCAGCGTTGGAGAGCTGGAGTGCGGTATCGATTGTGCTGCGTTTATTATATTCATCTGGCAAATTGATCGTACCTGTTTCAATGTTCACCCTGTTGGTGACCTTCATTAGAGGGTGCAGCAGGTTTTTCTCCGTTGCATTAGCCTTGCTGCCATCCGGCAATATGGTGATCATCGCATTGCTGACCGGTTCGCCGTAAAAATTCGAAACATTAAATAACACCTGATGCTTGTCATCGGAGGTCATGGATATGAACTCCACATTTACCTGGACACTATTGGTCAGATTCGTAACTTCCAGGGCTGATGCAGTATGGTTTTCTACAACCTGGCCGTTCATTGTCCATTCCTTGATCGCAAAACCATAATTTGGAATGGCAGTAAACAGCAAGTTTGCACCATCGGGCAGCAGGGTGCCTGAGCTGATGGTTTCACCGTCGGCCTCGGCCGTGAGTGCGCCGCCAAAACCATCAACAACGCCATAGGATATGATGTTATAGTTACCAAGGGTTAGTTTTGCCTGTATGTTCCAATCGCCATTGATACTATAATCTGACAGTGGCACCCAGCTTTCGGGATCATTCACGTCCATGCGTATCATGTTGCCTTTGCCTTCGTGGTTTGTTTGATTATCAACGGAAGCAGTAAAAACTCCTTGTCCCGGGTCATCATATTCTGCACCGATCCAGAGTTCCAGTTCCGGGTCAAATTCGAGTGGCTGATCAAAGCTGACTTCGATCCAGCTTGCCGAGGCAGGTGAGAGCGCCTGGTGTGCGATCTCCTGCAGGTTTTCAACGGATTCACCCTGCCATACTTTGATGGCGGCATTGGTTGGGGGGTTGTTTATATATAGTCTGATTGATGCAATATCAAAAACTTCGTAGGCTTCGAGGTCTTCGGGCTCAAAGCGGGCGGCTATCTGATAAACGCCTCCAGATCCAAGGCCTACGGATGTTGCATGCAGGCCGTCGTCCCAGTGCAACCAGTCGTTAACCAGGACAACCCCATCCATATAGTCAAAAGATACTGTTTGGTTGGCGGCATTTCGTGA
>SKOK01000147.1 GCA_007120085.1 Bacteroidales bacterium
GGGTGAGCATTACAGCTGTAAATCCTGACAGGAAAGTGATGGCCGCAGCCATTAGGATGGATTCTGTGGCCTTGTCTTCATTATAATGAAGCGACCACGGCAGCGATAGCAACATAAAGCCTGCCAGCATCATGATGAGGATGCCGTTAAACTTGATGATCAACTTTGCGTTTATGTTGGTTTTTGTACTCACCGTTATGCTTTGCTCTTAAACATTTTGTCAACCCCGTGAAAGGCTTCCGGCAGGGCAAAAACGACAACCTTGTCGCCAGCCTGGATTTGCATGTCGCCCCGCGCGATATAGCCTTCGTTTTCGCGTATCACCCCGCCAATAATGGCTTGTTTGGGGAAATTCAGTTTCTTAATGGGCTTTTTGGTGATGGGAGAGCCTGGTTTTGCCAAAAACTCAAATACCTCCGCGTCAATGCTGGTCAGGCATTTTGTGGAGATCACCTCAGCAGTCATCGTAAAACGAATGATGTAACTGGCAGTGGCCAGCTTTTTATTGATGATGGTATCGATGCCAATGCTTTGTGATATCTCAATGAAATCAATGTTCTCCACAAGGGCAATGGTCTTTTTTACGCCATAGCGACGAGCCAGCAAGGAGGTCAGGATGTTTGTTTCAGAGTTGTTGGTTACGGCTACGAATGCATCCATTGAAGAAATGCTTTCGCTCTCAAGCAGGTTGATATTCCTTGCATCTCCATTAATGACAAGCGTGTTTTGCAGTTCATCAGTGAGTTGATTGGCCCTGTCAGTGTTCATTTCAAACAGCTTGACATTGAATTTTTTCTCCAGTGAAGCAGCTGCATGCGTGCCTACGGCTCCGCCGCCTACAATCATCACATTCTTGATCTCAAAGGGCTTTTTGCCGCTTAACTCAAGGAGGTGATTAATGCCTGAGGGTTTGGTAACTACGTAAGCCAGGTCTCCTTCTTTGAAAACGTCATCACCCTTGGGTATGATGGTTTGGGCACGCCGGTGAATTGATACTGCTCTGTAATTTAAGTCTTTATACTCGCTTGCTATTTCCGTAAGGCTTTTGCCGATAACCGGTGCGCCCTCCTCGAGCTTCACAAGCATTAATGATAGTTTATTGTCAGAAAAATCAAATATCTCTGCTGCGGCCGTGTTGGTAAGCAGATTGGTGATTTCACCGGCAGCTATTTTCTCAGGAGACACCAGGTAGTCGATGCCCAGTTCCTTGTATTCTTTCTTGCATTCTTCTGTAAGGTACTCAGGCTCATTGACCTTGGCAATGCATTTTTTAACTCCAAGCTTCTTTGCCAGTATGGCGGTAAGCAGGTTGATGCGCCCGTCATAATGGGCACTAATCAGCAGATCAGCACGCCGCGAGTTGGCATTCTTCAATACCGGTATTGCCGTTGAATCACCTACTATTGTCATCAGGTCAGAATGCGATTCGATTAATTTCAGGAAATCGCGATCCGGTGCCACCAGTGTTACATTGTGGTTTTCGCCCGATAATAGTTCTGCAAGATGCAGTGCTACTTCACTGTCGCCAGTTATAATAATATTCATTGTTCAGAATGTTACTAACCAAATAAAGACTGCAAATATAACAGCTTTCTCAATACGGAAATAAGAAATCGTAACTGTCAGGCTGATCAGGTTGTTAAACCGGAAATCAATGCTTTTTAGAGCGAATATCATTCATGTTGATGATTTCAATAAGGCGTTTTGCAGCTAAATCAGGAGCAATATGTTTCAAAATGCACTTTGTGCCCTTATATATGTGAACAGTGCCCTTAGGAGTGCCCAAAATACCATAGTCGGCACCGGCCATCTCGCCCGGCCCGTTAACAACGCAACCCATCACGGCTATTTTTAGCCCCGGGTATTCAGGCAGCTCCTGCTTTATCTGTTTTACGAAAGAGCCAATATCGAATTTTGTTCTTGCACAAGCAGGGCAAGAGATAAATGTAGTTGAGCCGTGACGCTTTCCGGCAGCCTGAAGTAGCTCATTACATAACTTTTCGGCAAAGTGCTTATCTGTAATTCCAGGTGTGGAGACCGAAAGATCATTAATGTCATTGTTAAGAAGACTGCCTCCAGCATCTGCAATGAGTTTAACAATTACATAATCTTCATCCTCATCTGGATAATTTGTTCTGGATGCTTCTTGCCGGTAGCTTTCCATGACCGATATAATCTTCTTTCCGAAGTTGATTTCCTGTTCCGGTGGTTCCGTTAAGCTAACCCTGATGGTATCACCAATTCCGCTCTGCAACAGTGGGATGAGGCCAAGCGCAGACCTAACCCGGCCCCCCAGGCCCTCTCCGGCCTCGGTAACACCGACGTGCATTGGATACAAGGTATTGTTTTGCATCATTCTGTCAGCCATAAGCCGGCAAGATTCGAACATCAGCACAGGATCGCTGGCTTTCAAGGAGATCACCAGTTTTTTGAATCCCAAGGCCTCAAACACGGAAATGTATTCAAATGTGGCCTGCACCATGGCTGCTGGTGTGAAACCATCAGTATCAAAAATGTGTTGAGGTAATGATCCTGCATTTGTGCCGATGCGGATGGCCGTGCCGTGTTCTTTACATCTTTTTGCAAGCGGCTTCAGGGCTTCTTGCAAGAGCTCAAGATGCTGCTCTTTGCCCGGTATCTTGGTTTTGTTTTTTGTGGAAGCTTTGATGAAATTGCCCGGGTTGATCCTGATTTTTGGTACAATCGTAGCTGCAGCCAGCGCCAGTTCAGGCTTAAAGTGGATGTCGGCCACCAGCGGCTGGTGAAACCCGTCGTTGTTAAGTTTGTTCTTTATGGATTTCAGTGCCTGTAGTGATGCCTGGTCAGGTACGCTGATTCGCATCAGGTCAGCGCCGGCTTCGAATGCACGGATGCACTGTGCAACAGTGGCTTTAATATCCCGAGTGTCGGTATCCGTCATCGATTGCAAACGGATTGGGTGTTCGCCACCCAAATGCAGGTTACCAATATTCAACGGTATCGTTGCCAAGATGCCAGTCATTTACACATTTATACATTTGCAAATCTTTAAATTATTTCAGCATCCCTTTTACGCGTTCGAGTTTGCCATCAACTTCTGCGGGCTGCAGATTCATGATGTGTGTGATGAGCGGGTAGAGATCAACAAGTTCAAAAGGGGGCTGCGTGTAATTGGTCTGGAAGGCAGGCCCTATGGCATAAAAAATGGTGTGCATGTCTTTTTTCTGGTTATCCCAGCCGTGGCCACCACCTGAGTAAAACCTTTCCTGCGGTTCTCCCCAGCCGATATTCCAGGTAGAGTCAGCCATAACGACGAGGTCGAGGGTGCGCGGGTTGTTGCCGTAGTTGAGTCGCTCAGGCAGTTCGCCGGTTTTCCAGATATGCATGTGTTCAACGTCTTTCAGACTGTTATATATGGTGTCAATCATGCCTTCCCTGGCACCCCAAAGCATGGTGGGGTTGCCTCCAAAGACCCATCTTAACCAGTCGCGATCAATGAACTTACTGAGATCAATGTATCTTTCAGTGCTTCTTTCGGTCATTCCGTGGTCAGAAGTAATGATCAGGTTGACCTTGTCAGCAATGGGCAAGGCGCTGATGGTTTCGAGCAGGTAACCAACAAGGCCATCGAGCTCCATCACGAGTTCATCAATCTCTGTGCTTTCCGGACCGCTTCTATGGCCCTGGCTGTCGGGCTCATTAAAATAAAATGTTATCAGTTGTGGGCGTTCCTCTTCAGGAAGCTGCAGCCAGTAGGCCACAGTGTCAATCCGGGCAATAAAAGGGTCAGTATTGTTGTAAATCTTCCAGTAGGTTGGTTGTATGCCTTGTATGGGTGCTTCAGAACCAACCCAGAAGTAAGAAGCTGATGTGATTCCTTGTTTCTCAGCGGTGACCCAGACAGGTTCGCCGCCATAAAATGCACCGTCTTCAACCGCTTCCCTGTCGCGCATCCGGTAAGTTCTGTCCAGCTCAGGGCAATAGAAGTTGTTCATCACAATGCCGTGGTTGTCAGGATACAGGCCGGTTGCCATGGTGTAATGGTTGGGAAAAGTATTGCTGGGGAAAGCTGGTATCACATATTCAGCTTTAACGCCATTGGCAGCAATAAAGTCAAGATTGGGCGTGGGCACGCGGTCGGCATAATCCCAGCGGAAACCATCCATTGAAAGCATGATCACATAAACATCGTCGTGCGGACGGTTGATCCCGGGTTTGCATTGGCTGTTAACAAAAAGAACAACAACTGCCAGCAGGATTAGCACTACATTTGGGACTTTGGATTTTGTCATTTCAGTCAGTTTTTTAGATTTCTGCTCACAAAGTTACTATTTTTAAAAAAGCCGCCTGCTACGTTGTATTTGATTATTTTTGCAATGTTATGCAAGCAAAGAAAATTTCAGTGATCACGCATCCCGGTGTTGTTGAGCGTGTGGATGGACATACTGTTGTGGTTCGCATCGAATCGCAGGCCGCCTGCGGCCATTGCCAGGCCAAAAGCCACTGCGGCATGGTTGAGTCGGCTGATAA
>SKOK01000121.1 GCA_007120085.1 Bacteroidales bacterium
GGTAATCGGGATGGTAAAAGATGGTCCTTTTCAGGTCGATGCCGATGTTCAACAGGTTTTCGTAAAGGCCGGGAAGACTTGCTGCGAGCCATTTGAAAGGGGTGAAGTCCCAAAGCATCTTGTTCCAGGAATCGTCGATGCCGTGGGTGAGCCGCAAGGCGAAATAAAGGGCTACGATCCCCAGCCTGATGTACCAGTTGTTGCGGGTAAACAGCCATATCAAGCCACCGAACAAAGCCATGTTGGCCAATACCAGGATGATGATGTCGTTGCTGTGTATTGAGAAGTCCAGGTGGAACACCCTTGAGCGGATAATGACCAGGCCAATGAGCAGTGCATATCCAAGCAGGTTGAGCTTTTTTTCGTGTTTGCTGATGTGCGGAAATTTTGCAAAGGCAAGGAAAAATCCCACAAATGCCATTGTTCCCAATAAATATCTTAGCCATCCCATTTCCTGTGGGTAATGAAAGGGCGAGAGGTGCCCGAGCAGCACGGCAAAGAAAAACAGCTTGAGCGCCCGGCTGATAATCCGCATCATAATGCGTTTTTGTGAGATCCCGCTGTTGATGAATTTATTCAGCGAAAACGGGAATGCCATGCCCATGGCAAAAAGGAAGAAGGGAAAGACCAGGTCAACCCAGGTGATACCAGGAAGGTTTGGGTTGAAGACGAAGTCAGGCGGCGGAATCTGCGCATGAAAGAGCCACGCAGGCAGATCAGGGTTCCTTGAGATGGTCCCTGATAGCACCATGCCAATGATCGCCAGGCCTCTTAATACGTCTAAACTGATCTCCCGCTTCATTTGGTTAGGTTTATTGCTTGCGCGTCATTAGCGCTTCGCGCGTCATTAGGCTTCGCCGTCATTAGGCTTCGCTGTCATTATGCTTCG
Source organism: Bacteroidales bacterium (assembly GCA_007120085.1). Lineage (GTDB taxonomy): Bacteria > Bacteroidota > Bacteroidia > Bacteroidales > UBA7960 > PUPG01. The sequence continues at coordinate 890 of SKOK01000121.1, forward strand.
CTGTCATTGATAGTCATTAATGGTCATTAATGGTCATTAGAGATTACTCAGTTTTTCGTTTCCAGCTCCCCAATCCCAATTCCTGGTTCAGAAATCCGGAAACAATGCCGGTCCTGGATACATCGCCCTGAGCACTTTCTTAATCCTGGGATCACTAATCGGGTCTGGTCCCCAGAAGAACGACTCACCCGTGATGCCTACGCTGCGGTTATACATCATTTTGTCAAATATCAGTTGCGGGTCAGTAAGGCCGCCTGTGCCGTAAACGATGAGGCCGGGTGATAACCGGCGGAGGTCACCATCGCCGTGGTTGTTGAAGTAGCTCAACACTTCATTGATCGTTGCTTTATAACCCGGCAGGTTATAGCGATAGCACTGCACTGAAAGGATTTCCACCACGCCGTCATCCAACCATACCGGCCATTCCTGCATCAGGTTGTTGAATGCCCACGGGTATGGATTAGGCGAATTGGTAACCAGCAGGTTTGGGTTGGCGGCCTTAACAGCATCATATAAGTCAACGGCAAACTGGTTCAGGATATCGGCGCGCCACCTTACCCAGCTTGTTGCGTTAAAGTTGGCTGGTGGCTCTTCTCCGTCATGTTCTTCCTTATAGCGGTTAATGGTGTATTCTTCATACCCTGAGTTGCGCGGCGCTGCAGGCATGCGGTCATCGCCCTGCACACCATCGATGTTGTAATTGTTCACAGCCTCCATCACCAGATCGAGCAAAAACTGCTGCACCTCCGGGTTGTAAGGATTGTAATAATAATCGCTGTTGTTGTAATTCGCAGGTTGTCCCTGGTTGTTGATCCCGATCCAGTGCGGGTTAACGGCCAGCAACCTGTCGTTGGCAGGGGTAGGGGGTGACCCCCAGCGCGCCATAAAGCCGTATTCATACCATAAAATGACTTTCAGTCCCTCTGCGTGTGCCAGCTCGATAAGATCTGTGAGCGGGTCATCGCTCATTCCAGAGTAGTTTGGTGTAAACATGCCGTCGCGTGCATCCACGTAAGTGGAATTATCAGCGAGCACCTGGCTGGGGTACAAAGTGCGTGTCTTTGCCCAGGCTACCACATACAGTGTGTTAAAGTTCAACTCTTTTGCCAATGCAATCCCATCCTGCATGCTCTGAAAACTACTTAAAAAGGAAGTATGACTCGGGTCGGGGATCCAGAAGGCACGCACGCCGGTTTCCTGGTCCAGCACTGTTGTGTAAATCGTGTAAACATTCTCATCGCCGTTTTCAGCTGTAACAATGATTTCAGTCGGGCTGCTGATGTCAACGATACTGCCTGATTCAGGCTCTACGCTGGCAAACTCAGAGATTTCCATTTCAATGAGTACCTCAGTGAGGTCCGTACCAAAGGGTACCTCCAGCATCACATTGTTGCCGTCAATGTCTCCATCCCTGAAAAGATCAGGAAACCGCACCGATAGCAATTCATTGTCATCAACAGCGCTGTAATCAACAATGGCTTTATAAACAAGTGACTCTTGTCCTTTCCTTAGTGTGAATTCGAGTGGTTGCGAAAAGTTGTATGCAAAGCCCGATGGAGGCGAGAGTGTTGCACCCTCTGTGAATTCAACCGTGATGGGCAGGTTGGTGATATTTGCTGTGCGTGGAATGGAGGCGGTGATTTCCAGTTCTTCATGGTTGATATCAGCATATACGACTGGATTTGTTTCATGGAAATAAAAGGCATGGATCTTAAGGGTGTCCACCTGGGTGGTGTCGTTCCCGTTCCCGTTTCCGTTCCCATTGGGGTCGGTGCCGTTGTCCTTGTCACATCCGAATCCAATGAAAAAAAGGCTGATGATGAAGGCGATGAAAAAGTTGTTGCGCATTTTGTTTGCTTATTGGTTTATAAGTGTTAAGCGTAATTAGTTATACGTTTTACTCTGTGGCTCTGTGTCTCCTCTCCCGCATGGGCGGGACAGGTGTGTACCTCAGTGTAATAAAACTATTAGTTACACAGAAGAAACACAGAGGAGACACAGAGGTGCACAGAGACGACTATCTTAATGATTATCAGTCAGGCAGAAAGTGGTCTTCCTGTCGCAAACATTTTTAGTTTGAAAACTCCGTCACGATAAATCCGTTTTGCAGGGCGAACGACATTGTGCGGGGTTTTCCATTGGCACCAAAGCCAAAGCCGTGTGTTGCTCCCACCCAAACGGCTGCACCGGCGCCGAAGAGATGGTGATAAACCATCATATCGTCAATGTTTGATGCCGTGATGTTCTGTATTGCTTCAACAATGTCAGCGCCGGCAGTAATGTTGAGCACGCGGAAGTACGCTCCCTGTGCTTCCCACTCCCTGTTTACGACATAGCTCAGGTAGCGGCCGCCGTTGTATTCCCAGACCCTCGGGTCGTAGCTGCGCGACTGTACCATTGGCTCAGCGGTTTCAGCCAGGATGTTTCCAGCATAGTCCATTACGGCTACTCCCATTTCAGCGCCTGTAACCATGAGTAGGTCATCCACACCGGGTATTACATTTACACGGCCGTATTGTCCCATCCTGAGGCCTTCGATCGGACTGATGGGCAGGATCTCAGGTGTGTCTGCCTTGCCGCCGTTGAAGTTCCAGACATAAAATTCGCTGGCATTGTTGGGCCATGCAAAGTTTGATGCAAAGATGTAGCCATTTTCTGGTGGTGATCCAATGATGGAGAGTGCGTCGCCCAGGCGGATGTCGGCAGCGGGCACGGTATATTCCATTACGAGTTCAGGACTGTCATCGTCAACGCCATCCCACCTGTACACCTTAAATACCTGGTCTTGCATCATCACCATATTGCTCACATAGATATATCCGTCAACAACACGTACGTCGGAAACCAGCCAGGAGCCACCTGAAACAACATCTCCAAGTTCAAGGGTGCCTGGATCAGCGCCTGGGTTTTCAACATCCCAGTAGTATATATGGTTGCCTTCCTTGCGGGATGCCACAAAAACATACCGGCCGTCAAAGGCGGCGCCCCGGTTGTTTTCATTGTCAATGATCGAGGGCACAAGTCCTGAAGCACCGCTTCTGTCAAGCAATATTTCTGTTTTTTCCGGATCAAAGCCAGCCTCAGTGATCGTGCTGATCACGGTGTATTCGGTGTCAGCTCCTGCATAGGAGACCGTGATGCTTACAGCAGTCTCCAGATCAAGGGTATCAGTGCCGGTGGAGGTGGTGTAAACACTGCCAGCCGGGAAAAGCTCAATGTCTTCGATCACGGCAATTGTTGATTGCAGGTTGTTAAAGGTTACGTGGATGGTTTTGTCAGCCTGGTTGATTTCTGATTCATAAACCTCACCTGAGGTAGCACTGGCGATTGTAATATCGGTGATCACACCTTCGGTGGGTTCAGCTTTCTCAACAGTTACATTGTAAATGTTTGACACATCACCGTGGCTTACCACAAAGTTGCGAGGCTCGGTAAAATCAAGTGCTTCACCAGATGCAGGTACTACATTTGCACCCTGGGAGACTTCGATTTCGGTAACCAGTGCGGTTACATCCGTCTCAAAAGGCACGACAACAAGAATGCTTAAGTCAGTAATAACGCCTTCTGCCCTGACATCGCCATCGGCACCTGCGTTAATGATTGCAAATTCAGTGATGAACGCATCGGGGTCAACTGGGTCAACGCCATTATCATCGTCATCGCATGCTGTAAACACCATGGCCATCGAAAGCATCAAGGCCATGAAGATCATCAAGAATACATTGTTTTTTTTCATTGTTTTTGTGTTTTTATTGGTTGGAAAATAGTTAAGGGTTCAGAGTTAAGGGTTCAGAGTTCAGAGTTAGGAGTTTAGGGTTTATTTTTGGTTCATAGTTTATGCACTTCGACTTCGCTCAGTGTGACTTCGGTTTTTTGTCAAATCGGCAATCGGCAATCGGTAATCGGCAATCGGTAATCGGTAATCGGCAATCAGTTCCCTCCGTCCCACCACATCCGCGTGTACTGGCTGTCACCGCCCATGCGGTCAACGGCAGCCTGGTAATTGTCCGCATTATGCTGACTTTCGCTGCTGGGATAAGGTTTGCGCCGTGGCATTTCGTCGTTGCCCGGGAATGTATATACGGGTTGTTGCATTTCGGGGTGGCCGGTTCGCCTTACCAGCGACCAGGCTTCATGGCCGTTTGGATACAGTGCCAGCCAGCGTTGTTCATAAATTTGTTCAAGCGCACGACTTTCATTGAATTTCGCAGGGCCTTCCAGGTAATCATCAATGATTTCCTGATCAGTAATTCCAAATTGTCTGAAAGAAGCAGTAATTCCTTCATTGTAAAACGCTTCGGCACTTCCGCTGATAAAGCCACGATGTGCAGCTTCAGCTTTTAATAAAGATGATTCAGCATATGTGAGCAGGAAATGCGGGGTGTCGTCGAGAATGAAAAACTCACCAATGTTACAGTAGTTTGGCCTAAAATAGTCGTGGTAACCTTCACTCAGCACTTCGTGAGGCTGGCCATTTTCCAGGCCTGCATATTCGCCATTGACGTTTGGTGCGAAGAATACCATCATGCGCGGGTCGTTCAGCCCGGTAAGTATGTCATACATAGTCTTGCTCATGCGGACCTCATTCCAGCCGTGCACAAAGAAAAGCGGGTTTTTGACGTGGTATGTCGGGCCGTCGGGATCGGGTATGACCCGTGCAGTTTGCTGCTCGCTGCTAATCGTTTGTGCAATGTTGATATTTTCCAGGAAAGGCCTGATGGCAGCGTCAAACTCGGCGGTGTTTGATGCCCGGAGGGCAATCCGCATACCCAGGGTGTTTGCAAAGCTGATCCAATGGTCAAGGTTCCCCTGGTAAAGCACGTCCGCCTGCCCGAAGCCGGTGTAACCAGCAGCCCTGTAAGTTTCAATCATTTCGATGGCTATCCAGATCTCAATAAGCATGTGCAGGTAGATGTCTTTTTGATGATCAAATGCCGGTCTGATGCTTTCGAAAGCATCAAAAACGGGCATATCACCATACATATCAGTGAGTTGCTGTATCATGTAAACCTGCCATATCCTGGCAACGGCCTCGGTGATTGGGTTTTCAAGCTCCTGCGATAATTTTATGACGTGGTAATTGTAGTGCATTGGGGCAAAGTTTGACCTTGCATAGTACCAGTCCCAAACTGCGTTCCATGCGCGCGGTTCGTAATTGTCAGCCGTAAAGTTGGCACCGGTCTGGATGTTTGCAAAGTGCTGCGCATATACGGACCCGGATATCTGGTGCATCCATTGCCATATACCTACGCTGATGCCGCTGCCCGTTACCAGTGAACGTGTAAACAATGGTCCCGGCTCAATCTGGTTGCTTGTGGCTTTTGGCTTGTCAAGCTCCTCAAAGTCCTTGGTACAGCCAACAACCAGCAGCAGGGCTGCCAATATGGTATAAAAGGTGGTTTTCATTTTGATTGTTTTTATAAGTGTTTAAAATCCTATGTTTTTTGTTACATCTTTCGAATCTAACCTCTGTTATCTTTTCTATCTATAGAAGTCATCATATTTCGGTACACAGGTCAAGTTTTGGTACACAGGTCAAGCCCTGTGTTTACGTTCGTCAATCGTTCATCGTCATAAAGATACCTTCAGGTTGAGGCCATAGCTTCGCATCTCGGGGTATGCATACATCTCGAAGCCCAGGTTGTTGCCTGTTCCGAATGATGATTCGGGGGATATGTTTTTTGTGTGCCTCATGATGTAAAACAGGTTGTTGGCAAAGAGTGAAAGGGAAACCTCCCTGAACGGCAGGTTTGCCATCATTTGCCTGGGAAGCGCATAACCTACGGATACTTCCCTGAAACGAATATAGGACGCATCATAAATGAATGCTTCGTGGATGCGTGATACCCTGTCCCAGTATTTTTGGGGGTCAACGGGGTATTCGCCTTCCACGCCATTTTTTACACCGTGCACCATGAATCCGTCTGTTGGAGGTGTTCCGGTGATCTGTGATATTTCGAGTGCCCTGTACCATTCATCCCTGCCTTGTTCTGTAAATGCCAGGGTTCCAAATTCGGCGCCTTGCATGTTGGTTACAGAGAAGATGTCGTGTCCGAGCTTGGAGTCGATATGGAATCCAAGAAATATTCCTTTATAGTTCATGTTCATGTTGAAGCCCCACAGAATGTCAGGCATGGAGTGTCCTATGATGTTGTCGGTTCTGATGGCACCGTCTTCGGTTGTTTTGATTCTTGGTAGGCTTTCGGAGTCCAGGATGATCCTTCCTTCTTCATCCCTGTCAAATGCAGTGCCGAGGATAATTCCGGCAGGATCGCCGAGTCTTGCCACCACGGACACGCCGGCGGCACCTCCTTGAACGATGAGGTCTATGTCTTCGCTGATCTCTTCAACGGTGCTCCATTGTCTTGTAAAATTAAATGCAGCTGAAAGATTAAAATTCTGGCTTTGAATGATTCTGTATCTTGAAAATACTTCAATACCTTTATTATTGACAAATCCGCTGTTGATATAGCCGCTGGTGTATCCGGAGGAGGGGGCGAGCGGGTTGCGGAAAATCTGGTCGCGTGTACCGGTTTGGTAAAGTGCGATGTCGGCATTGAGGCGGTTACCAAGCATGATGAGTTCGAGGCCTACCTCCTGGCTGATGGTGTATTCGCTTTTCAGGTTGGGTTCGGGCCGGAAGGCATTGATGAAGCCGTACGGCAGGCCGTGGAACTGGTTTGGTGTGGTGCCGTACTGAAAATACCTTTGGCCTGCCACGCTGCCGCCACTGCCAACGCCGGCAAATGATGCCCTGAGTTTCAGCATGTCAAAAGATGCTGGCAGTGTAAATGATTCCTCAAGCAGCCAGCTGGCGCTTACAGATGGGTAGAGATACGACCAAACCTCGGGGGCGAGCACTGAAGTCCAGTCGTTACGGAGTGTAAAGTCGAGGAAAATCATCCTGCGATAATCTGTACTCAGAAGGGCATACAGTGAGTGGATCTCAATGTCTGTAATCCCATTATTGGCGATGGGATTGAGAAAATTCTGTATCACATAGGGTCCATACTCATTGATCAGGCCGCTTTCGGAAGAGGCGGTTAGTCCGCGATATTTCCTTTGCATGATGTTGCCGCCAACCGAACCCCTGGCAGTAAACTGACCCCATTGTTGTCCGGCAGTAAGCAGAAAGTCGTAATTGCCTTCCATGATTTCAAGACGTGTGAAGTTGCCTGTGGCGCGGCCTTCGGCTTTATAATAGGTGTTGTGTGCTGTAAGCCTTTCGCGTTCATCGTTGTAAAAGTCAACGCCCGCCTTTGTGGTCAGTTCCAGGTCAAAATTAAGGTTAAACAGTTCCCTCATGTCCAGGTTGAGGCTCACAAAGCCCATCATACGGTTTCTCATGTCGCGGTTGGTGTTCAGCGAAGTAGCCCAGTATGGATTCTGCAACAGGGGAGAGGTGGCAAAATCAGGGGTGGCACCTTCGGGCAGTGAAATGGTGCCGTCTTCATTGGTAACATATGGGCTGGTCCACACAACTGGTAAGCCGGTAACAGTCTGATAGTCCTCCAGCTGATCGAGACTCACAGATGGTGGCATCATCGTCATGAGGTAAATGGGGTTGTCGGGTGAGCCTGCCAGGTTGGGCCTGTTGTGGGTTTCCTGGTGGATGTAGTTTGCCCTGGCATCCAAAGTGAGGTAATCAGCAAGTTTTGAATCGAAGCGGAGGTTGAATGATTTCCTGTCCACATCGTTGCCGGGAAGCATCCCTTCGCTTTGGTTCCATGATGCGGAGAACAATATTCCGTTTTTGTCGCCCCTTTTGTCAAGTGATAATGAGTGGTCCATATTTACGGCTGTGCGAAAAAATTCGTCGTAAGGATGGCGGCTGGCAGGCAGCAGTGTTTGTTCCTGGTCAAGGAAGTTGGTCACTGTGCTGCCATCCATTTTTTCACCCCAGCTTCTAGGGTTCAGTCGGCCGAAGTTGCCACTGGAACCCTGTGAATAGAGCGTTTGAAACTCAGGTTTGATTAGTGGTGTTGCCCGCGAAGTTATGAACTGGTATGTTATTCCTATCCCTTCCGTTTGCGAACCGGTTTTTGTGGTGATCATGATGACGCCATTTTGTCCCCTGGCGCCATAAAGGGCAGATGCGGCGCCGCCTTTCAGTACGCTAATGGATTCAATGTCGTCGAGGTTGATGTTGTTGATGGCGTTGCCGTAGTCGAATCCGCCAAAGAGTCCTCCGCTGGAGCCGCCTGAATTGTCAATAGGCACACCGTCAACAACAAACAACGGATCGTTTGAGCCTGTAAGGGAGTTTGCACCTCTGATGAGGATCTTGGACGAACCGCCTGCACCACCGCCGGAAGAACCGATCTGCAGGCCGGCCACCTGCCCCATTAATCCAGACAAGGGATTCATGCGGTTGGTGTTGCTTAATGCTTCCCCATCCACCTGCTGAACGGAATAGCCGAGTGCTTTGGCCTCTCTTTTGATGCCCAGGGCAGTAACCACAAATTCTTCCAGGCGGGCCAGGGCAGGAGAGAGCACTATGCGAGCAAAATCGCGGTCTTCAAAGCTGACCCGTTCCGGCTGGTATCCCATAAATGAAATAATGAGGATGTGTTGTCCTTCAGGTAGTTCAAGCGTGAAGTCCCCATCGAGTCCTGATGTCATGCCAATGGTCGTGTTTTCAACCATGATGGTTGCCCCCGGCAAGGTAAAACCCTCCTCATCAAGTATGACACCACTTACGGTTCTTTGTGCCGATGCCGAGAAGCTGCCCAGCAAAAACAAGCAGATCAAGGCTGTGTAAGTTAAGAATCTGGTTTGCATTTTTTTAGTTTTATGGTATGAATTAGTTTCTGATCAGTTCAAAATAGTCAAACACAAGTGCTCCGGCTCCCTTCAATCCTCCAAGGTCACCCAATTCAGAAAACTCTACCTTGCAATGGTTAAGGGGGTTTATAAGTGCTGAGCTTGTAAGCCCTGTTTTAACAGGCCCTATCAGTATCTCTTTTAATCTTGAAAACTTACCGCCAATGATAATGAGCTCAGGATTTAACAGGCTTACTATGTTGCCCAGTGCATTGCCCAGTTTAAATCCAATGTCCTGAACCAGCTTGATCGACAAATTGTCGCCATTCATTGCTGCCTGGAGGATCTCATCGTAACGGATGCTCTTGCCATCTTCAGGTATCTTTACCAGACTGCCTGCTCCTTCAGAAAGTTTTTCAATAAAGCTTTCTTCCAGTGCGTAGCCACCAACATCATTTCCCAGGCATCCGCTTTTGCCGCACAGACACATCTTCTCCTTTCTTCCAAACTGCATATGCCCTAATTCACCTGCAAATCCCATTACGCCGTTTACAATTTTGTTGTCGATAATGAGGCTTGTACCAAGGCCGCGGCTCAGGTTAATGACTATGGCGTGGTTTGCATCTTTTGCCTTACCGATAATTTTTTCAGCCAACCCAAAACAACGGGTATCATTGTTTAGGAATACAGGGACATCAAAGATGGTTGATAAATACTCACCAAGGGGCTGATCCATGAAGTTGAAATAGGTAAATGATTCACCTGTGGCATTGTTGACCTGTCCGGTAATACCAACCCCCATTCCTAACACTGAATCTTCGGTAATGCCTGAGTTTTGAAGGCACTCAAGGATGAATGCCCGGATGCTGGCGAGACATTCTGGTGTGTTTTTTAACTCAAAATCGGTTTTTTGCCTGTAATACAGGATGTTAAGGTTGGAATCAATGATACCAACCGAGATTCTTTTCAAGAGGATCTCTACACTTAAAGCATGGAATTCAACATTGTTTAATCCGTAGATGTTTGGCCTGCGTCCGTTTACGGTCTCTTTTTTACCAACAATACGCAGAAAACCGTCCTCCTGCAGTTGGTTAACCAGCTTGATGCCCGTAGGAGCACTGATCTGCAACTCTTCACAAATTTCAGGCACGGTTATGCCATGGCCATTTTGAGAAATTGCCTGGATGATCCGCAGCTTTTGCTGCATCAGGCGTCCTTCATTCGTGTTTTTTGTGAAGTCGCTGTTGAAAAATGCCTTCATTTTAAGTATTTGTTTAAGTTTTTGCGAACTGCTTCCTTCCAGTTGGCGTGAAGCGTGTTTTTTTATTTCGACTACAAGTTTATAAAAAAAATTACATACTGCCAATATAATTTTAATTTTTTTTAAAAAATATGATTCATTTTTTTTAATGATGGTACTTTCAGTCCTTCATTTATGACGTTTTAGATAGATTTAGTCCATTTTTCCAGTTTCGTGTGAATGATTCTTAGTATATTTGTTCACTCAATGAATAAACATATTATGATCCCAATATCTGAACCGAGCCAGAGGAAGGTATTTGCACTAATTCGTGCCCTTGGCAATGCCTCAGGTGCAAATCTTGCAAAGCTAACGGGCATGCAGCCATCTTCTTTGGTATATATATTAAATAATTTAAAAGACAAGGGTTTAATCCGGGTCAGCGGGCAGGGAGTATCAACTTCAAAAGGTGGCAAAAAACCGGTTTTGTGGCAGGTAAACCCCGATTATGGAAACATCATTGGCCTTGAAGTGATGCGACATGCCATTCGTGCTGTGATTGTGAATTTAGCTGGTGATGTAATGCTCAAAGCTGAAAAGGATTTCAGCCCGGGCTCACCTGACAAGATTGTATCCCGTATCTTGAATATCATTTCTGAGATTATCACTGAATCAGGCCAGCCAATTGATAAGCTGCTTTTTATATCTTTGGCAGTGCCTGGCATAGTCGATCCGGTAAATCATAAAGTAATATATTCATATGGTTTAAAACTTAAGGAATTTGATCTTAAATCATATATCATGGATGCCTATGGCGTTCCTGCCGGCGTAATAAATGATGCCAATGCGGGAGCCATTGGGGATCAGTGGTTTACCGGGCTTGACCTGTCCATTAACAATTCCATCTACCTTTCATACAATCCGTTGGCCGGTGGAATGGGGCTAGGCATCGTTATTAACCGGAAGCTATATACCGGGTCAAATGGCCTTGCAGGTGAGTTTTCCATTCGTGTACCTGCATTGAGTGTGATCATCAAAGACAAACTTAAGTCGATCGATGCGTCAGATATACTGTTACCTGGTTTCGAAAACCCTGATTCAGTAAATGTTGCAGATCTTTATGCCAGTGCCAAAAAAGCCTGTCCCCTTAGTAATCTCGTTTTTTCTGAACTATGCAAACAGGTGGCCTCTGAGATCAGCAGGATGATTGGTCTGTTTGATCCCGACAGGGTTACCCTGGGTGGCGACCTTAGCATTTGTGAGCACATGTGCTGCAGCGAAGTGATGCATCATTTAAAAGCGATGTTGCAAATAGATTATCCTTTCATGATGAAGATACCGAGGATGGACTATGCACGTCCAAAGGTTTTTGCTGTTGCGATGGGAGCAACGGCACTATACCTTTCAACATTGAATGATTAGATCTTCAATAAAAGAAATGGCAGGAATTTACATTCATGTTCCTTATTGCAGGCAGGCATGCAGCTATTGCAACTTTCACTTCTCTGTTTCACGGAGAACACAGGCTGATTTCATAAATGCCATTTGCAAAGAGATCGGACTGCAGCGGACTTTCTTTGATTCGCTGCATATGGAGGGAGGGAGGCCTGTACTTAAGACGCTCTATTTTGGTGGCGGCACACCTTCAATATTGTCAATTAGTGATCTGTTGAAGATTATTGGCAGGCTTGATGCATGTTTTAGTCTGGATGCAGTTGAGGAAATAACGCTTGAAGCAAATCCGGATGACCTTACCATGGAATACCTGGTGGCGCTCAAACAAACACGCGTGAACAGGCTGAGCATTGGCATCCAGTCATTTCATCTTTCTGACCTGAAGTATATGAACCGTGTGCACAGTCCGGCACAGGCCTTTCAGAGTATAAAGAATGCAAACAAGGCAGGTTTTGAAAACATCAGCATTGACTTGATCTATGGCACGCCAACCATGAATGATACCATGTGGCGCGAAAACCTGGAATACATATTGGACCTCGGCATTCCCCATATTTCAGCGTATGCTCTTACCGTTGAAAATAAAACACCGCTTGAATACATGATTCGGAAAGGCAGGCAGGCGCCTGTTCTGGACGATCACATAGCGAGGCAATTCAATATCATGCAGAAAATGATGCAAAAATATGGGTATTTGCATTATGAAATTTCAAATTTTGCACTGCCTGGTCATTTTTCAAAACATAATTTATCATACTGGCAAGGAGTCCCGTACCTGGGAATCGGCCCATCCGCGCATAGTTATAAAAATCAGCAGCGTTTCTGGAATATTGCAAATACTTCGGCATACATTGATTCGGTCGAAAAGGGTGAGTCGCCACATACCAGTGAGATATTAAGCGAAACACAGGCATTGAATGAGTATGTAATGACATCATTGAGAACAATGTGGGGCTGTGATCTGGATAATGTTGCTGCCAGGTGGGGCAATACCAGGGTTGATGCGATCAGAAGAATGGCCCAAAAATTCATTGACAAGGGCTTGCTTGAAGAAATGGGTAGTAACCTGATAATTACAGCTAAAGGAAAACTCTTCGCCGACGGCATTGCTGCTGATCTTTTTGAATGACTTTTGCACATTTTTAAATCAGCCTTTTGCGCGAGGGTGGTAAGACATCAGGTTCTCACGCAGGTACTCCCTGCTCAGATGGGTATAGATCTCTGTGGTGGTGATTGATTCGTGACCGAGCATATCCTGGACAGCCCTGAGGTCTGCGCCGCCTTCAACCAGGTGGGTGGCAAAGCTATGCCGGAGTGTATGCGGGCTGATTGTTTTTTTTATACCGGCTGCCTGGCAAAGCTGTTTGATGATCAGGAATACCATCACACGGCTGATACTGCCCCCCCTGCGGTTCAGGAAAAGGTGATCTTCAAAGCCTCGCACTGCACTGATCATGCTGCGCGAGGCAGAAATATAAAGGTTGATTTGCTTAAGGGCTTCACGTCCAACAGGCACAATCCGCTGTTTATTACCTTTGCCTGTAACTTTCAAAAATTCCTCCCTGAAATACACATCTGATACTTTCAGGCTGGTCAGCTCCGACACCCTTAATCCGCTTCCATAAAGCGTTTCGATCATTGCCCTGTTGCGCTGACTTTCAGGAAGACTCATGTCGATGGCGCTGATGAGCAGCTCAATTTCCTCCACCGATAATACTTCCGGGAGTTTTTGCCCAATTCGGGGCGTTTCGAGCGTAGCGGCAGGATTGGCCGTGATGGCATCCTCAATTAAAAGGTATTTGAAGAATGCCTTGATCCCGGAAATGATTCTGGCTTGCGTGCGTTCAGCCACGCCCGTAAGATGAACCTGCTGAATAAACTCCAGCAGGTCTTCGCGGCTGAGCTTAACAGGAGCCAGAGATCTTTCGTTGCTGGAAAAGTAAGTGGACAGCTTGTCAATATCAGCCAGGTAAGCCGAAATTGAGTTTTCAGAAAGGGAGCGCTCCAGTTTAAGATGGGCTTCAAACCCTTTTTTCCAGGCTGACCAGCTCATAAGCGAGACGTTTGGTTTGGCTAATGATTATACGAATCCAACCGGATGGTCTTTCTGCAAAGATATGAACATCTGCAAAAGAAATGTTAAGTTATTTGCCGCATGCTTTGATTTGATTACTTTTGAATCAGTATAACTGAATGTCATTCCCGAATTGTGGCCAATGCGCTTTCGCTGGGGCTGGGAACTCAGAATGACAGGTGGCAGCCAATTGTCATCCTGAACGAAGCGTAGCGGAGTGAAGGATCTGTTTGGCTGAGAGATTCATCGCTATCGCTCTTATGTAACTTGTTTTTTAAGCGGCCTCCAAACTCTCGAGTTTTCTTTTTAGTTGATTGATTTTCTTTTGTTTATATTTTTCCTGATAATCTTCTAATGCTTGTGGGTTGAACGCTTCCTGGTTAGCCACCATTTTATAGAATATAATTGCCAGTTTTCGGGCTGTTGCAACGACGGATCAGTTGAAAGTCGTGGGGAGTGATTGGTGAAATGTGTATACTTGTAGAATGGAAAAAGAACTGCTCAACCTATTTCTGCCCGAAGGTTTGCTGGATCATTTCGATATCGAGAAGATCGAGCAAGGCAAAGAAAACAAAGACCTTCAATTCATTCACATCCACCTGATCGAAAAGAACAGGGTTCCTGAGGGTTATGACCCGGCTGACTACGAAAGCAAGGGTTTTCACCGTGTCCGTAAGCTGGTAGACTTTCCGATCCGCGACAAACTGGTCTATTTGAGTATAAAACGGCGTCGCTGGCGTCATCGTACCGATCATAACCGAACCATTTCCAATGATTATTCGCA
>SKOK01000002.1 GCA_007120085.1 Bacteroidales bacterium
AAAAAGAAAATCTAACTTCTAACTTCTAACTTCTAACATCCATTCGCCATCTAAGGAAGAAATACAAGACGCAAGCATACAACCACTTACGCAAATATAAACATATGAAACCAATCGCCTTAGCTTCTGACCATGCAGGATATATCCTGAAGGAACTCATCAAGAGCCTTCTTCAAAAAAACGGATACAGCACAAAAGATTATGGCACCCACTCTGATAAACGGGCTGATTATGCTGACTATGTGCATCCACTGGCATTGGCCGTCGAGAAGGGAGATCACGATTATGGCATCGTAATGTGTGGCAGCGGCAATGGTGTCAGCATTACGGCCAACAAACACCAGGGCGTAAGGTCTGCATTGAGCTGGACACCTGAGATTGCGCGTCTCGCCCGCGAGCATAATGATGCGAACGTACTGGCTTTGCCCGCCCGGTTCATTGATGAGGAGACAGCCATGGAAGCAGTATTGTTATTCCTGAACACCAAATTCGGAGGGGGCAGGCATATTGAAAGGGTAAATAAAATTCGCATACAATGAAAGAGAATTCAAGCCAGGAGGCTTATGCCTTGTTTATGAATGACTGTCGTGCAAAGGCTTTCGACAAAACACATCGCCGCACCATCAATTACAACATGATGCGATATGATGAAGCAGTTGTGCGTGGAAAAGCGATTTTTGGCAATCTTGAGCTTGCGCGGAAACGTGCAGCTCTCAAAAAACATACTGTGCTGGAACACCTTGAAGACCACCTGAAAAACTTTGAACGCCAATTTACCAGCAGAGGTGGCAAGGTCATATGGGCAACAGATGCAGCAGAAGCACGCAAGGCGGTATTGCAGATCTTTGAACAACACTTTGTTAAAAAAGTGGTTAAGTCTAAATCAATGATCACAGAAGAAACCGGATTAACAGAGTTTCTTGAAAAGAATGGCATCGAATGCATAGAAACAGACCTTGGGGAATACATCGTTCAGATATCCGGGGACAAGCCTTATCACATCGTTACACCGGCCATGCATTTGTCTGCCGGTGATGTAGCCAAAATTTTTAACCAGCACTTCGGGTTATCGGAAGAATCTACACCGGAGGACATTACGGCCTTTGTCAGGAAGAAGCTCCGTGAGAAATTTGCTGAAGCAGATGCCGGGATCACCGGGGCTAATTTCCTGGTTTCCGGAAATGGCGCGGTGGCCATCACTGAGAACGAGGGCAACGCCTTATTTTCAATGGCAGCCCCAAAAATTCACATTGTGTTGACTGGCATAGAAAAACTCATCCCGGGCATGGAAGACCTGGACCTCTTCTGGCCTTTGCTGGCCACTCACGGCACCGGCCAGGAGATCACAGCATACAATAGCCTGGTGTTTGGACCCAAAAAGCCTGGAGAAACCGACGGTCCCGAGCAGATGTACGTGATATTGATCGATAATGGAAGAAGCCGTTTGCTGGCAGCCACACCCCAAAGACGAACCCTTGCATGCATCCGCTGTGGCGCCTGCCTGAATGCCTGCCCGGTGTACCGGAATATCGGCGGACATGCATATGGCACTGTGTATAGCGGGCCAATAGGCGCAATCATCAGTCCGCACCTGACAGGAAAAACAGATGAATATAAACACCTTAGCTACGCATCCAGTCTTTGCGGAAAATGCACTGAAGTGTGCCCGGCAGGCATCGACCTTCACCATCAACTGCTTTATAACCGGCACCTTTTCATTCGCAATGGCCTGTCAACGCGCACAGAACGCTTTGGAATCAAAGTCTATAAAAAAGCCATGGGCAACAGGAAGTGGCTTGATCTGGCTTCTCCGGGAATAAAAAACATTGCAGCCAAAATATTATTCAGCCAGGCCTGGGGCAAAAAACGCAGCCTGCCTAAAGTGGTCAAAAGCTTCAATAAAAGATATACAGAAAAATAAAAAACTTGCGAGATACAATATTTTAGCGCAAACAGAAGACAAGAAACCACATAATTGGCAAATAAAAAACCCGGATACATTGTTATGATGTTCCGGGTTTTGTGGAGAATACCGGGCTCGAACCGGTGACCTCTTGACTGCCAGTCAAACGCTCTAGCCAACTGAGCTAATTCCCCATTTGCAGTTTGCAAAGTTAATATCTTTTATTATTTTGGCCAAAAATATTCTTCAAAAACAAAATCCATGAAACGATTATTTTGTGCAATAAAAATCCCACGCTCAAATGCCCTGTATGAAGCCATGGCTACTTTTAACGAAGCCCTGGCTGGTGAACGCATCAATTGGGTTGACCTGCAAAACCTGCACCTTACACTGAAGTTTTTTGGCGACACAGCTCCGCTGATGGAGGAAAATATCATCCGGGTCCTGGGCGCAGCAGCCGACAACGCCGGGGCTTTTTCCTTTGATCTCGAAGGATGTGGCAGCTTCGGACCACCAAAGACACCCCGCGTTGTCTGGATAGGAGCATCCCGCGCCAGCGGACTCGTAAAGCTGTATGACGAGGTAAACAAACAACTGAAACCTTATGGCTATGTGCCTGAAAAGCCAAACTATGTGCCACACCTGACACTCGGACGCATCAAAAGCATACAAAACCTCAACCTGTTTAAACAAATGCTCGTAGTGTACCAAAACACCCATTTTGGCCATATCGACATCAACCGCTTTTTCCTCTATCAAAGCAAGCTCACACCAGAAGGTCCTGAATATAAGGTGGTTGAAGAGTTTATGCTTGCATGATGATGGTTTTCAGGCAGCCCAGGTGCTGTCAATGACGTTGTCACGGATCATATTTTGAAGACCGGGCTGAACCGGCCAATACACGTGCCGGCTATAACGAATAAGAATTATTTTGGCATGGTATCATTCGCCGGTATAGGTTGGACCCGAAAAGCCTGTCAAATTGAATAACAGGAAGATACGTAGGAAAAGGACCTGGCCAGTCCACGAAAACAAACCGAACTCAGCAGCGACAACTAAAAATGAATAGTATGTTAAAAAGAGAAATGCTTGGGCAGATAGAGAAAATGCTTGAGGAACGTTTTGGAAAAACGTTGAAAACAGGTCGGACTAGCGGGATCGGTGGGGGCTGCATCAATGATGCACACCGGGTCGATACCCCTGAAGGATCGTATTTTGTGAAATACAACAATGCCCGGCGCTACCCGGGGATGTTCTCTGCCGAGGCCAAGGGTCTCGAATTGCTGCGAAACAGCCAGACGGTTTATGTGCCGGAAGTCATTGGCCATGGAGAAGCAGGTGCTGATAGCTTCCTGGTGCTTGAATACATCAATGCCGAAAGTGAGCACCCGGAATTTTGGGAGCATTTTGGCCGCGAGCTGGCTAAAATGCATCATCAGCAACAGGTTTTGGAAACAAAATCAGGCGGAGCTGCCAACGAAAAAGATGGTAGGCAAAAGGGTATGAATTCTGAAAACAACCATATGAATTCTGGCAATGCCCTTATCCCTCAAAGCAAAGCCAGACCAATGTTTGGCCTGGATCACAACAACTACATCGGCAGTCTGCCGCAAAACAATGCATGGCACCAAAGCTGGATCGAATTCTTTGTAGCAGAACGCCTCGAGGCACAGCTTAAACTGGCCCGCAACGATGGCCGGGCGGGACCAGAGCTTACAAGGATGTTTGAAAAACTATATCGCCACCTGCCGGATTTTTTCCCGGAGGAGCCACCGGCACTGCTTCACGGTGACCTTTGGAGCGGCAACTACATGCGTGGCAACGATGGCCTGGCCGTGATCATTGACCCCGCCGTTTATTATGGCCACCGCTACATGGATCTTGGTATGTCAAAGCTTTTTGGTGGATTCCTTTCCGCATTTTATGAAGCCTATCACGAAGCCTATCCGCTCGAGGCAGCCTGGCAACAAAGCATCGATATTGCAAACCTTTACCCGCTGATGGTGCACGTTAACCTCTTTGGTGGCGGCTATCTCAATAGCGTTAAATCCATACTTCGCCGCTTCAGCTGAACAAAAACATCATTTCCGGGTTAGTTATGACAATATCCGTAAACAGGCCCCGGGTAACCTTTGGGCCTTATTTACGTATGAACTATAAATATTTGTCATTCCCGGATTGAGGTTGCTGGCCTTCACGGGGGCTCGATACTACTAATGACATCTTTGCGTGCTTTGCGTTAGAAACCTTTGCGGCCTTTGCGTGGAATTTTTTGTTGCTCGCAAAGCACGCAAAGATAAAAAACACGCAAAGAGCGCAAAGAAATGAATTAAGAATACTAATGTCATTCCAGTATAGTGGCCACCGCATTTTTCGCGGGGGTTGGGAACTAGGAATGACAGGTGGCACCGAACCAGAAACCATCAATTAGAGGTTAGATGTTGGACATTAGAAGTTGGATTTTTGTTGAATCTTTGAGGTTTTTAATCGTTGGAATGGGCATTGGGCCATCAATTAGAAATTAGAAATTAGAAATTGTGAACTGTGAACTGTGAACTGTGAACTGTGAAC
>SKOK01000094.1 GCA_007120085.1 Bacteroidales bacterium
AATCCGACAAAGCCTGTTCTACCCATTGGCGTCTGTAGACATTTTTGGGCAGCAGCCTGTGTTCATCCAGTAGCCTCACCTAACAGGCAATAAGATGATTATTAAACTGAGCAAAGATAATAAAAATGTGCAAATGTACCAATGGCAAATGTATCAATGTGCGAATGTGATGATGTGTCTTGGAATTCTTTTTATTTTTGCAGCATAATCAGAAAATAACAGGGGAATGATTGTCGATTGTCGATTGTCGATTACCGATTGAAATGTGCCGTTGCAGAACCTAAAGGCTCGAAGCTGGAGACTGAAAGCGCACAGGGTTCGCAGCGAGAAAGCCATATCCAACTAAACAACTAAACCATTATAAACATATGAAACGCCCATGACAAAGCTTTTGACACACAGGGGGATGATTATGCAAACCCGAGGTTGGAAGTTAGAGGTTTGAGGTTAGAGGTTTGAGGTTAGAAAAAAGAAAATCTAACTTCTAACTTCTAACTTCTAACTTCTAACATCCATTCGCCATCTTAGGAATAAACACAAAACACAGACATACAACCACTTACGCAAATATAAACATATGAAATACATAAAAAATACTTTTTTCAGATCCTGGGGTATATTTCTGTCTGCCCTTGTGATATTTTTTTCCTGCGGAAGTGGTTTTGATCGCAGCAATTCTTCAGGTGCTGCAACTTTTTCTCCGGAACAAAGGACGGAAGTGCCGGTGTTCAGTGCTGATTCAGCATTTCACTTTGTGGCATCGCAGGTGGCTTTTGGTCCCCGGGTTCCAAATACGGAGGCACACCGGCAGGCTGGGTTATGGCTGGCCGAGACCCTTGGGGGATTTGCTGACACCTTATATATACAGGAAACCAGGGTGCGGGCGTATGATGGAACGGTTTTGAACATCAAAAACATCATTGGTGTATTTCAGCCTGAGAACCGTCGCAGGATTTTGCTGTGTGCGCATTGGGACAGCCGTCCGTATGCAGACTATGACCCGGACCCTGCCAACCATTACACACCCATCGACGGGGCCAATGATGGAGGCAGTGGCGTGGGTGTTCTGCTGGAAATAGCCAGGTTGATCAGCAAGCGACCACCAGATGTTGGGGTTGACATCATTTTTTTTGATGCTGAGGATTATGGGCGGCATCGCTTCTCAAATTTGCCTGATCAGGACTCCTGGGCATTGGGCGCACAGCACTGGGCAAGAAACCCCCACCGCATGGATTACAATGCAAGATTTGGGATCCTGCTGGATATGGTTGGCGCCTCTGAAGCCAAATTCAAACGCGAAGCCTATTCGATGCTCTATGCTCCGAACATCGTCAGAAAGGTTTGGGAAACCGGGCAACAACTTGGCTACGGGCATATGTTCCTGAACGAAGACGGAAGTTACATCACAGACGACCATTATTACGTAAACATGATACGTAATATCCCGACAATTAACATCATTCACCAGGACAACACCACACAGCATGGTTTTTTTCCGCAGTGGCATACCCTGGGAGACAACATTGATATCATTGATCCATATACACTTAGAGCAGTAGGTGAAACTGTGATCAAAGTAATCTATTCAGAATAGAAAAAAAAACATCAAAAGGTCTTATGTTTGATTTTTTTTGTATTTTAGCAGCTTGAAATATCGGACTACTGAGGGTTGATAATTATGGAGAGGTGGCCGAGTGGTCTAAGGCGCACGCCTGGAAAGCGTGTATCCGTCACAAGCGGATCAAGGGTTCGAATCCCTTTCTCTCCGCTTCCATTCAAGAACAAAATAAACAAACCTAATTGCTAATTAATTTTATCAGTTAAACAAAAACCAACAAATCAGTTATGAAAAAATTATTCGTCTTTTTGACACTTGCGGGGATGCTTACTTTGGGTATAAACACCGCAGTAATGGCCGACAACCACGCACAGGAGGCTGCTGGGGAAGAGCTCACTGACACCATTGTGGAGCAGGAAGCAGAGCCGGATCCCGCATCTTTAATGGGTGAGGACGCAGCTCCCCTTTACGAAGACCAAACCTTTCACTACATCCTGAAAGAGCAGTTTATTGAAGGTGGTCCGATGTTTATGAGCATCGTATTGCTGTGTTTGATCATTGGCCTCGGCCTTTGCATCGAAAGGATCATTTACCTGAACCTCGCATCCACTAACACTTCCAAGCTCCTCAACAAAGTTGAAGACGCCCTGAAAACCGGTGGTGTAGATGCAGCCAAAGAAGTATGCAGAAGCACCCGCGGTCCTGTTGCCAGTATCTTCTACCAGGGACTTGACAGGTACAACGAAGGCATGGAAGTTGTTGAAAAGTCGATCGTATCTTATGGCAGTGTTCAAATGGGTCGTCTTGAGGCTAACCTCACCTGGATCTCCCTGTTTATCGCCATTGCACCAATGCTTGGGTTTATGGGTACGGTAATCGGTATGATCGCAGCATTTGACGCCATCGCTGCCGCAGGTGACATTTCTCCAACAATTGTTGCAGATGGTATTAAAGTTGCTCTTTTGACCACAGTTTTTGGTCTTATCACAGCCGTTATCCTTCAGATTTTCTACAACTACATCGTTGCTAAGGTTGACACAATGGTCAATGCCATGGAAGATTCCACCATTTCTTTTATGGATATCTTAATCAAGTATAAAAAATAAAACCATTCACTCATGAACGAATCGGTAATTGACATAGGAATGTACATAACCTACGGCCTTTTGGTCGTAGCGGCACTTTCTGCTCTCGTCGCCTCCATTTTCCAGATGGTAACAAACTTCAAAAAAGCAGTGCCCGCACTCATCGGTATAGCCGTTTTGCTGGCCATTGTCTTCTTTGCATACTCCATCAGCACCAATGAGGTTTACGACAATGCAGGCCCGGCCGTTTCACAATGGGTAGGAGGTGGCATCAAAACCACCATGATACTTGTTGGCCTGGCTCTTGTATCTGCCATTTTTACAGAAGTATATAAACTTTTCAGATAAACCAATTAAATAGGAGATCTTTCTATGGCTAGAATGAATCCCGAGATCAATGCCGGTTCAATGGCCGATATTGCTTTCCTCCTGCTGATATTCTTCCTGGTAACCACCACCATGGATGTTGACACAGGAATCAACAGGATGTTGCCACCGCCCATTGATCCGAATGCACCCGAACCGCCACCTGTTCGCGAACGCAACGTTTTTGTTGTGCTGGTAGATGCCCAGGACAGGCTGATGGTTGAGGGCCAGCAAATGAATGTCAACAATCTGAAGGAAGCAGCAAAACACTTTTTGTTAAACCCCGACAACGACCCCAACCTGCCTGCCAAGGAGCTGGTCGATATTGAGCACATTGGGGAAGTCATGGTGGCTACAAGAGCTGTTATCTCACTTCAGAATGACAGAGGCACGTCATATGAAATGTATATCACCGTGCAGAACGAGTTATCAGCCGCCGGCCGCGAGGTCAGAGACATGATAGCACGGGAACACTTTGGTCGTGCTTTTCGAGAACTTACTGATGAAGAACTAATTACAGCAGTCAGACGTGCAGCACCATTTGCAATTTCTGAAGCTGAACCAAGAGATATAGGAGGAAGATAAAATGGGTAGATTTAAAAAAGAAAATACCAAGGGTACGCCAAAGATCAATACAGCATCACTGCCTGACATTATCTTTATGCTGCTTTTCTTCTTTATGGTGACCACAGTGATGCGCGAAACCACACTGTTTGTCAGGACATCCCTGCCCAGTGCCACCGAAATCCAGCAACTGGAACGAAGGTCGCTGGTGAGCTTCATCTATATCGGGCCCCCTATGCAGGCCCAGGTGTTTGGTACCGAACCACGTATTCAGCTATACGACTCTTTTGCAGGCGTTGAAGATATTGCATCCTTCATCGAAGCAGAAAGACAAGCAACACAGGAAGCTGAAAGACCACTGATGACCACCTCACTGAAAATTGACAGTGACACCAGAATGGGTATCGTAACTGATGTAAAACAAGAGCTAAGACTGGTGAACGCCCTCAGGGTGAACTACTCAACGCTCAGGGGCCAACCCTCTGGACTCCGTTAAAAAAATCATCTTACAAAAAAGGCCGTCAATTGATTATTGACGGCCTTTTTCTGTTTTGAACACTTTACTGATCTAATCAAATGTATATTCCTGGCGCACAAGGTAACTACGACTGATGCCATGCGAAGGAACATTCTGATCTATCCTGCTCTCTAGCAACCGCCCTTCCTTATCGTAAATGCGTTCTACCCTGCTCACCAAAGCACCATTTAAGTCGAACTCCTCCTGGAAAACCACATTCCCAGTGTCATCATAACGCAAATGCAAGGTATTTTTCTTTTGGCGATTCTCCTCTACAACTTTAACGGGGCGACCTTTCTCATCTGCTTCCAGCAACACCCGCTCCAAAGGGTTGTCATCGGCATCATATAGCATAACACTTTCACGATGACCCTTGTCATTGTAGGTATAAACACGCCTGTAATCTGCTCCTTCAATACCATCCTGGCTTTCTATTCCCAATAACTTCCCATCTTCATAATGATATTTTGTTTCAACAACCAGCTCACCCGACTCATCCCTCTTCACTTCAAGGATTAAATGCCCCTCTTCATATTGAAACTCCTCTGTTTCTTCCACATCACCATCTGCATCCACAGTCAGCTTTTTTATGATGTTTCCTTCGTCATCATAAGTGTAGGAAATGATGTCGCGCGAACCATCTGCATAATGAAGGTATTCCCGGGCCACGCGCTTGTGCCCATCCGCCTCATAGCTTTTTTCCTCCATCACGGTGCCATCAGCCTCTTTGAGTACTTCCCTGATCAGAAAGCCATCTTCATCATAGGTGAATTCAGTGCTTTGCTCCAACTCGCCAGTGGCTCCGTATTGCTCCTCAAGAGTAATCTTGTCAAAATCCGGATGATAGGTTGTCTTCGAAACAATCTGTTCTTCTCCCGGGCTCTCTGTCTCTGCGCCTTCCGGCGGAAGGTCCTTGCGGTAAATTGTTATGCTCTTAATCTTTTTCGTCATTTTATTATCGTCATTTCTTCGATGAGGTGATGCGCACCTGCAAATTTCTCAATAATGAATAACATATAACGCGCATCGACATTGATGCATTTCTGCAAGTCGTGCTCAAACAGAATGTCTCCGCTCATACCCTCCCAGTTGGCATCAAAGGCAACACCAATCAGGTGGCCGTCGGCATTGATCACAGGGCTTCCGGAATTGCCTCCCGTGATGTCATTGTTCGTGATGAAATTGACAACCATGTTGTTATTGACGGTATAATCACCGAAATCGCGGTTTTCATAAAGCTCCTTGAGTTTTGGCGGAACGACGAACTCATGGTGGTCCGGATCTTCCTTCTCCATCACACCCGTCAATGTGGTAATGTAATCATAATACACCGCATCCATCGGTTGGTAACCGTTTACAGTTCCATAGGTGAAACGCATGGTGCTGTTTGCATCCGGATAAAAGGGTGTATCAGGCTTCATGGCAAGCAACCCCCGGATAAAGTATCGCTCAGCCCTTTGCAAACGGGTGTTGTAGTCTGAAATTTGCTCATTGATTTCCCTGTATGTGGCATACAAAGAGGTTGTTGCCCTGAACACGGGGTCATTGTCGAGCACATCAAACTGCGGGTCATCAAGGAAGGCATTGAGGCGCTCCTGGTCTTGAAAAATGCTTTCAGCATAAACGGCATCGGCATAAGCCTCAAAATCATTACCAAAAGTGTCTTCTATAAAACTGAAAATTTCGGGTTGCATATCCAGCGGAACATTTTCATAATATATCCGGAACATCGCTGCCCACAGCTGCCGGTCAACATCAACATCATAATTTCGATACAGGCGCTCAACCATCCCTTTCAGCCTTTCGGCCTGCGATGCCACCGGATCCACGTCTTCTTCGCCGGCAGGCTCATCAGCATCGGCACTCACCTCATCGTCAATCAAAGCTTGCTCCATCGCACGATGCAGATTGCTGAAAGCGTTGGCAGTACGAATAACTTCAGGTCCTGTCATCATCGATTCAATAAAGATATAGTTATGAGAATTAAATTCACGAAGGCCCTGGTAAACCGCTTCAAACTCGTCAATCACATGGCCGTAGGTTGCCCTGCGCTGACGATCGGCCATAACCCAGTCGGTAAACTCAGCTTCCAGTTCACGTTTGGTATCAGCAACATTGAGGCGTTGCAGCGACTGGCTCATGCCAATGAAGTTTTTCCAATAGTTAGATATGCCTGAATGCTTGGAGGCATATTTTATCCTGACTTCATCGCTCTGAGCCATTGCTTCTTCAATGATATCAAGCTTTTTGCGACGAATGTCAATGCGCACGGGGTACATGTATTCGAGGCGATAGTCGATGCCAAAAGAGGTCAGGTACCTTTCGGTTCTGCCTGAATAGCCAAGCACCATGGCAAAATCGTTTTCGCTGACACCACGGATGGAGACTGGCAGGTGATGGCGCGGGCGCAAGGGTATGTTTTCAGGGTCATAAGCAGCGGGTGTTCCATCAGGTGCCGTGTAAACCCTGAACAGGGCAAAGTCACCGGTATGCCGCGGCCACTCCCAGTTGTCGGTATCGCCGCCAAACGCACCGATCGAAGAAGGCGGCGCGCCAACCAGGCGCACATCATTAAAGGTTTCATAAACAAACAGGTAAAAGTAGTTGCCGGCAAACATTGACCTGACATTGGCCGTGTAATGGGTACCCTCTGTCGCCTCACTTGTCAGTTCATTGCTTCTGGTGCGAATGATCTCAGCCCGCTCTTCTTCCGTCATTTCGGGAGTCAGCAAGGATTTGATGTCATCGGTAACATCTTCAACCTGGACAAGAAAGCGGACAAACAAGCCTTCATTCGGAAGCTCTTCTTCGCGGGTCATCGCCCAGAAGCCGTCGGTAAGCAGGTCATTGTCCACAGAGCTGTGGGATTGTATCCGGCCATAACCACAATGATGGTTGGTAAGCACCAGGCCCTGGTCTGAAATAATTTCGCCGGTACAAAAGCCACCAAAACTTACGATGGCATCTTTAATACTGGACTGGGTAAAACTAAAAATTTCATCGGGGGTGAGGTTCAACCCCATGCGCTGCATCTCCTCGTGCAGTTCTTCACTAATCATAAAAGGCAACCACATGCCCTCATCGGCTTTGGCAGGGGCCTGGAAAAGTAGCACTGCCAGGATCAGCAGGATAATTGGTTTTTTCATTGCATTGATTTAAAAGATTAATAATAACAGTGTTTTATTAGAAACTATGACATCTCATCATAAAGATCGAGGGATCAAAAATAAAAAGATTTAATTGCATACAACCAATTTTTCCACCGCGAACCCTTCGGGCCTTTAGCTTAATTGGCCTAGATTCCTCTCTCGCTTCCAGCTTCCAGCTTGCATAATCATCCCCCTGTGTGTCAAGAACCATATCCCCGACTTGTGAATTGTCGGGATTAAAACATGGGCGCTTATACCTTATCATGCATTTTGCAAAAAACATCCCAGATCACCATGCCGGCTGTCACACTGATGTTTAGTGAATGCTTTGTGCCAAACTGGGGTATTTCAAGGCACAGGTCGCATAGCGCCAGCACTTCCGGGTCAACGCCTTTTACTTCATTTCCAAACACAAATGCATATTTTTTTTTCGCATTCGCCTGAAATATTCTTAGATCAACACTTTCCGTGGTTTGTTCCAGTGCAGCCACCGTGTATCCGGCTTGTTTAAGCTGCAAAATGGCTTCCGTTGTTTTTTCAAAGTATTCCCAGGCCACCGACTCGGTAGCGCCAAGGGCGGTCTTATGTATTTCGCGGTGTGGCGGCGTGGCTGTGAAACCACAAAGCACAATACCCTCAAGCAAGAAGGCATCGGCGGTACGGAAAACGGATCCGGTATTCATCATGCTGCGAATATTATCGAGCACCAGCACCACGGGAAACTTCTCCGAGGCCTTGTACATCTCCGGGGTTTTGCGGCCTAACTCTTCCATTGACAACTTTCGCATAAGCTATTTTATTAATTGCTGCACCAGCTTTTTTGTCCCGGTGCTGGCTTTTTCCCTGATCATTGTAAGACCCCTGATGTGCCCAACGCTCAAATCGCTTGGGTCGATAAGGTAAATGGGTGTGCCTGGCCGGACATAATCCACCAGTCCTGCCGCCGGATAAACATTTAGTGAGGTACCAATGATCACATAAATATCAGCCGAAGAAGACAGCTCAGCGGCCGCCGGTATCATCGGAACGGGTTCGCCGAACCACACAATGTGCGGGCGCAGTTGCGAACCTTTCTCACAAAGATCACCAGCCTTCAGCTCCCATCCATCCAGGGTGTAAACCAGGTCTTCATCCGCGCTGCTGCGCACTTTTTTTAACTCTCCGTGTAAGTGCATCACATTGGTGGAACCGGCACGCTCGTGCAAATCGTCCACATTCTGGGTAATGATCTGCACGTCAAAGTGTTTTTCCAGTTCAACCAGGGCATAGTGTCCATCATTGGGTTGAACCTCATAAAGCTGCTTTCGCCGCTGGTTGTAGAATTCCATTACCAGGGCCTGGTTGCGATGCCAGGCCTCTGGCGTCGCAACTTCCATAATGTCATACTTTTCCCACAGTCCGCCACTGTCGCGAAAAGTGCTTATGCCACTCTCGGCGCTGATACCGGCACCGGTTAATACTACAATTCGTTTTTGTTTATTCATATACTGGATGTTTTAGGGTTCATGGTTGCGGGTTACTGTTATTAAGCCTTTTTCTCCAAAAGTTTCCTTTTGCAAGGCATACTTAACTTTCCAACCCAAATCTTATTAATGCATCCTGGGTAGCTGCTTCTATTGAATTATCTTCTGAATATTCGTGGCTCATAGTCTTTTCTGAATTGGAGTCAAATAAAAAAACATTGTTATTCAATGGGTTATGTGTTATTTCCCTTTCCAGGTTAAATAAACAATGCCCAATAGGGACGATAGTTTTTCAACAATCAGGTTAGCTTCATCCTTTGTTATGCCGAGAGTAACAGCTCTTTTATCATCAATACCAAAAACCAGGGAACCGCCTCCTGGCAGATTAGAAAAGGCACAAATATGCAATAATTCCATTGTCTATAAGCTGCCTGGGTTGTCTTATAAGTTGAAGACTAACAAAAGTAATTATTTATTCGAATTGCTTGCACATATTGCACATTTTTACTATTTTTGTGCATGTGTGAATATACATTACACTAAAACAATAAGCTGCGTGGAACCTCTGTGAAACAAATGAAACACCCATGTTATAAATCCCGACCATTCGGGAACAGGATTTTTGACACACAGGGGGATGATTATGCAAGCTGGATGGTGGAAGATAGAGGTTGGGAAAAGAAAATCTAACATCTAACATCCATTCGCCATCTTGGGAATAAATACAAACCACAGACATACAACCACTTACGCAAATACAAACATATGAAACACCAAATCATCGAAGGTGCGCGCGGGATTTTCCTGCGTTACGGCTACAACAAAGCTTCCATGAGTGATATTGCATTTGCATCAAGGATCTCAAGGCGCACCATATATACACATTTCAGCAATAAAGAAGAGGTTTTTATGGCTGTTATTGATTGTGAGATACAACAGCTTGCCGAAAAGCTTGAAAACCTTGTCAATCAGCCTCTCCTGCCTGAGGAAAAGCTTCGAAAATACATGCAAACACGTATGCAGGCTGTCAAAGAACTCACATTATATTATGACGCACTCAGGCAAGACCTGGTCAACAATATGAATATGATGGAGCGCCTGCGTATTGAGTACGATCAAATGGAGGCCCAAATGATTAAAAGCATACTGGACGAAGGCAATGCCAGCGGTCATTTTAAAATTGCTGACACAGCGCTGGTTTCTGAAGCCATTGTGCTGGCCTCCAAAGGATTTGAGTTACCCATCTTCATGGGACGCACCGATTATGACCACAACAGGCTCATTAACCCATTGATAGAGCTGCTCTACAATGGGATCAAACGAAAAGCATAATTCCACTGGCAGCCATTTTCAACCAATTATTTAATCACATATAACTGTCATTCAGATACTAAACTATCAAAATCTTGTTCAATGAAATATGCTGAATGGATCGTACGCTTCAGATACTTCGTGATCAGCCTTGTCGCGATCATCACAGTCTTTATGGCTTATTCGCTGAAAGACATCGCAGTGAATGCTGATGTCCTGAGTTATTTGCCTGAAAAAGACCCCTCAGCAGAGCTCTTTATGCGCCTGGGCGAAAGCTATGGTGGAAACTCAATAGTAATTATAGGCCTTTCTGGTCAGGAAGTGTTTGAACCCGGCATGCTTTCCATAGTTCAACAAGTCACCGACAGCCTGCGCCGCGTTGCCGGCATAGGCTATGTAACCAGCCTGACCAATGTGATCGACATCCGCGGATCGGATTTCGGCATCGAGATTGGCCGGCTGATTGATGAATATGACATCCCATCTGACCCTCATGCACTGGATTCACTAAAAGCCTATACCCTTTCAAAGGATATGTACAGGGGCAACCTGGTCTCAGAAGACGCGATGGCAACCCTTGTGATAGGCAAAATCCTGAATGGCCATAACCATGACGAGATTGTAGAAACAATAAGGGAAAAACTCAGCGGGCTGCCATTTAAAGACATGATCTATTACGGTGGCATGCCTGTAACGCTATATGAACTAAGCAGGATTATCTTAAACGACATCAACATCATTGCGCCGCTCGCTTTCATTATGATCAGCCTGATGTTACTGGCAGGTTTCCGGAGCATCCGGGGGGTGTTGCTGCCCATGCTCACTGTGCTGATAGCAATTATCTGGACAATGGGCCTGATCACCATTCTGGGCTATGAGATCACCATGCTCACCAACATCATCCCGGTTATTTTGCTGGCCGTCGGTAGTGCCTATACCATTCATGTCGTCAATGCATTTACGGCCGAGTATGATGCCAAGCCGGAGAATGCCCTGAATCGTGCCGTTGCATATATTGTCATCCCCGTCTTGCTTGCCGGCATCACTACAATCCTCGGGTTTGTATCGTTTATTGCAGGTTCTTACCTGGAGATGATTGCGGAGTTTGGCCTCTTTTCGGCAGCAGGGATCCTTTTTTCAATGATGCTGTCAGTAAGCTTTGTACCTGCAGTGATGGCTATTGCAGGCAAACAAAAAGCCAGTTCTGCCCAAAAGTCCAAAACCAATCTGTTCGATCAGGTACCTGCCTTCCTCGCCGGTGTGATCTTCAGGCATAAAACAGTTATAGTTTTTATATGGTCAGCAGTTATCGCAATCAGCCTCTTTGGAATGACTAAAATGGAGCGCCGGGTGGACCTCGTTGACTATTTCAAAAAAGACAGTTTTGTCAGGAAAGGAGAAGACCTGCTAAAAGAGCAGTTCAATGGCAGCATGCCCCTTTACGTCAATTTCCAGGGAAATGTCCAGCATCCTGATTTGCTAAAGCTGATGAGTGAAACCCAGGATTATATGGAGCAGTTTCACTACATCCCCTACAGCCAGTCGGTGGCTGATCTCATCAAACAGATGAATGATGTGATGGGTGAAGGGGAATTAATTCCTGATGACGAGATAAAAGTCGCGCAGCTATGGTTCATGCTTGAAGGCCAGGAGATCATGGAACAGCTTGTGAGTCCGGATCTCACGGAGGGAGTCATCCAGGCTTACGTTACTTCCGGTGAACTGGATGTGCTAACGGAGATTGAGACCAGGTTCACTAAATATGTGGCCGAAATGAGCACTGAAGAAGTAAGCCTTTCCTTCACTGGCATCCCACTGATGCTCAAACGCCTTGATGAGAGCCTGGTAAGAAGCCAGGCTTACAGCCTGATCATTGCCATGGTGCTCGTCATTCTGATGGTCAGCGCCCTGCTGGGCTCATTTAAAAGAGGAATTACTGCCGTCATCCCGATAGGAATCACACTGGTTGTATTATTTGGCATCATGGGGCTTACCGGAACCCCTCTTGATATAGCTACCGTATTGAGCGGCAGTGTAACCATAGGCATTGGCATCGACTACGCCATTCATTTTATCAGCCGTTTCAGTGAGGGCAAGAAACTCCGGCTTGATATGCAATCAAGCATCGAAAGAAGCATACGCATTAGCGGCAAGGCAATATTCATCAATATGTTATCAGTAAGTGCCGGTTTTGCCATGCTTGCGTTTTCCAACCTGGTGCCCCTGCAACGTTTCGGATTCCTGGTGGCTTCCACCATGATTGTGGCAGGCATGGCAAGCCTGACGCTGCTGCCATTAATTTTGACCGGCGATTTTCGATTGCCCGTTTCAGCTGATTTCCCTAAGAAAAACAAGAAGAAGAGCAAAAACCCAGATAAATAACTGGAGTGCTAACCAGAAACAATTAACCAAGAACCAGAAACCAGAAATTAGAAATTAGAAATTAGAAACTACATTAACATGAAAACTCCAACCTTCACAACAGCAACTCTTATTTTTCTGATCGCACATTTTTTAACCGTTCAGCTGGCTGCGCAAGATGCATCCGAGATACTTAATAAACTGGACAATGTGGTTTATGCCAGTGAAGACCAAACCAGCAAGGTCATCATGGTGCTTACCGATGGAAACGGCAATGAACGAACGCGTGAGGCTGAGATCTGGCAGAAAGGCACCGACAAGCGCCTGTTCAGGTTTACAGCTCCCGCAGCTGAGGCAGGCATCGCCTTCCTGTCCTTGCCCGACGATGTGATGTATCTCTACATGCCGGCATTTGGCCGGGAACGGCGCATCGCCTCTCACGTCAAAAACCAGTCGTTTGCCGGCACCGACTTTTCCTATGAAGATCTGGAATCAACCCGGTATGCAGATAAATATGAGCCGGTGCTTCTTGAAGAAACAAGCGAACACTACGTCCTGGAGCTCACCCCGCTGCCGGATGTGCGCAGCGACTATTCAAAAGTGATCGCCTTTGTAAATAAAGACCATTACTACCCGGAAAAGATGGAAAGCTACGACCGCGGCAGGCAAAAAGCCAAAATTGCCAACTATACCTTTGAGAAAAAAGATGATTACTGGTACATCAAAGAGATCCATATGCAAAACCTGAAAAGAGACCACAGCACGCGAATGACCTTCAGGGATGTTGTGTTTGATACAGGCCTCGATGACGGGATTTTTACCGTGCGCAACCTAACCAGATATTAAAATAATCATTATATTTGAGAGTAGATATCAAGCTGGCAATGCTGTATAAATAAATCGAAAAAATGGAAAAAGTATTAAAGATCGTTACCACAGGTGATGAAACTTCAGATGCTGAATACTGGCAAAACAAAAGTGTATCAGAACGTTTGGAAGCAATCGAATTTCTAAGAAACCAATATATTAAATTCAACAAAAATGTTAAGCCCGGATTTCAAAGAGTTTGTAGAGTTATTAGAAAAACATAATGCAGAGTATCTGGTTGTAGGTGGATATGCTGTTGGCATACATGGTCGACCAAGATATACGGGTGATTTAGATGTATGGGTTAATCCTGCTGCAGTAAATGCAAAGAAGGTATTGAATGCAGTCAACGAATTTGGGTTTTCATCGTATGGCCTGACATTATCAGACTTTGAAATAAAAGGCAACATTTTAAGGAATCTTAGAAAAAAAATCACTACTGTCCGGGAAAAAATGTGTGCTGGCTATGAAACGCTTGATATATCGTCCCTACGGGACTTTACGGACTTGGGGATTGCTTTTTGTTCTACCAGTATTTTGCCCCTATCGGGGCAGTCCCGTTAGGGACGCAATAGAATTATACCGGACATTAGTGAAAATAAATGATTTATGCGCAAAGTTTTATTTTTCCTGATTATATCAGTTTTTGGTTTGATTGCTCTTCCGGCGCAGGACAACCCCTTGCTGTGGCGTGGTTCGATAGAAACAGACCAGCGCCTGCTTCTGGAAAAGGAAAATGATTGGGCGTGGAATGAAAACCGCCTGGACCTGCAATTAGAAAAAAGGGTAAGGCCGGTAAGAATTGTTGGGAACGTATGGCTCAGGCACCTGGGGCCATCAATAACGGAAAGCTCTGCCGACCTGTTTTACAAAGACAAAATCAACCCCTGGAACCTCGATGTGCGCGAAGCTTATGTAGAGGTTTATGGTTTCATTTCTGATAAACTGGACCTCAAAGCAGGCCGGCAGCAATTTGCCTGGGGCACCGCCGACCGGTTTAACCCCACCGACAACCTGAATCCGCCCGACCTGGAAGATATTTTTGACTTCGGCAGGGTGAGCGGCTCTGATGCTGTCAGCCTGCAATGGCATTTCAGCCACAGCACCTCGCTGCAAGGGGTGTTCATGCCATTTTTCAGGCCGGCGAATATGCCCCTTGGGATTTATGCCGACCTGATGACCATTCCGCTGGACCTGCCACCCGGGTTCAGCATGCGTCACTACAACGACACTTTGCAGATGCCGCGTAACAACCTCAACGAAGGGGTTACTGCAGGCGCACGCCTGCGAAGCTTTGTCCTTAACACCGACTTTTCAGTAAGTTACATCTACGGCAGGGATCCCCTTCCCGTGCCGGACCTTGCCCGATTGAGCCTTACTGACAGCCCGGGTAAACTTGACGTGGCAGCCAGACTCATCTATCCGCGTCACCACATCATTGGCGCAGACATGTCGGGCAGCATCGGCAGGGTGGGCATCTGGGCGGAAGCCGCCCTGTTCATTCCTGAAGAAGAAATTGTAATGAAGATACACACACCGCCCGCCGAGGACTTACCACTGCCGCTGCCTCCGGTTATCAAACAAACCATGCTCAAAAAAAAGGCTTACACAAAATTCATACTCGGCGCCGACTATACCTTTCGCAATCAAACTTATCTGAATATCCAGTACTTACACGGCTTCCTGCACGAAAGCGGCGATGGCAACCTCAACGACTACCTCTTTGTGCAAACTGAACGCAATTTTCTGCAAAATACATTGCGCGTGCAGCCCCTGGCCGGCGGTCTGAGCATCGCCGACAGGGATGAGCCGGATAAGAACTATGCTTTGTTTTATACACCTGAGGTCAGTTATATCGGTATCGACAACCTGGAAGTCACAGTTGGCGGCTACTTCTTTACAGGGAAAGGCGACAACCTGTTTGC
>SKOK01000321.1 GCA_007120085.1 Bacteroidales bacterium
CCCGGCCAATACAGGCGCGTAACCAAGAAGAAACGTCATCAATCAGAAACCAGAAACCAGAAATTAGAAATTAGAAATTAGAACCATAAACCGTTATTGTGCCTTACATTTCTGCGGGCGACGTAAGTACGATGACAGCCCAAGTGCTGTCGCTACAGGCGACCCTGGGAGGTTAATGCTGGCCGGTCAAGCCCGGCCAATACAGGCGCGTAACCAAGAAGAAACGTCATCAATCAGAAACCAGAAATTAGAAATTAGAAACCCGTAACCAGTAACCATAAACCAGTAACCATTAATTACCAGCAAATGAAAACACTTCTTACACTTTTGGCACTGACATTGATGAGCGTATCGCTCTCCGGGCAGGCAAACCGCATTGTAGGCTTCTGGCTTACCGAAGATCGCGACTCACAGGTAGAGATCTATCAAAAAGCTGATGGAAAATTTTATGGCCGCGTAGTCTGGCTTGAAGAGCCCCTCAACGACGCCGGCAGACCCAAGACAGATGACCAAAACCCCGATAGAGCGATGCACAATACGCCCATTATCGGACTGGAAGTTCTAAAAAACTTCAGCTACAACAGCTCAAAAGACGAATGGGCAGGAGGCACCATCTATGACCCAAAAAACGGCCGCACCTACACCGCCTACATGACCCTCGATGGAAATACCCTGCGTATGAGAGGCTACGTTTACGGGATGCGGTTCCTCGGCAGGTCATCCTTCTGGACAAGAGAGCAAAACAAAAGATAACTACCGGTTGCCGGTTTTCGATTTACGACTCGCGATTACCCGCTTGCGATTTGCGGCTGCTTCTGCCAGATGCCTGGAAATCCGTGGAAACCCGTTCAATCTTTGGAATCTGTGGATAATCTGGTCCGTGGGAATCCATCTGGTCCATGGAATCTGTGGATAATTCAATCTGTGGAATCTGTGGATGATCTAACCTGTGGGTATTCTAATCCGCGGATGATTTCACGAGGTCTTTTACGAATTTTTGCTCCCTCGCGCGCCCTTCATTATACATTTTGATCCACTCCAGCAATCCAAAAACGGCCAGCACGAGGAATACCGTAAACTGGAAGCTTGTAAAAACCAGGCCTTTCACAAAATAAAGCGGTATGGAAATGATATTTCCGGCGATCCAGTAGATCCAGTTTTCGATCTTTTTGCGGGCCATGTAAAACATTCCAATGAGAAAAACAGAGGTTGTAAAGGAGTCAACATAAGGGATATATGACTGCATGTATTCGGGATCGTCCTGCTTAAAGACATATATCAAACCAAAGATGACCACATACAGCACGGGAATCATCGCAATGCCGATGGCTTGCTGTGTTTTGGTGTTCCACCTGATGGGGCGATGCCGTTGCATATCGTCTTTTCTTGTCCAGACATACCAGCCATAAATGCTCATGCTGGTGTAGAAAATATTGATACCCATATCAGCATACAGCTGGATGTTAAAGCAGATGTAAACATAGATCACTGTGCTGACGATACCGGTTGGATAAACCAGCAGGTTGGCCTGGCGGGCAAACCATACGCTGAGGATGCCAAACAGCACGGCGATAAGCTCCAGCCAGGTGGTTTCCATCAGGTTGTCATAAAATAGTTCAAAAAATGTGGATAGGATCATGTCAAAAAAATGTTGAAAGTGGCATTTAATTGTGGCAAATGTACGTGAGAATTTTTATCTGGCAAGCAGGCACTGATAAACCTGCAACTATTCGGCAGGTTTGCGGCGGTTGAACAGGTTCATCGTGCGCGCAGCGCCTTGCAGGCCAAAGCTTATGACCATTTCGCAGGCAACATCGATCTGTGGACTGATTGTTTTCAGCTCCTCTTCTGTCCATTTGCCCAAAACGTATTGTGACTGGAAACCTTTGGGGTAGTCGCCGCCGATGCCGAAGCGCAGTCGGGCAAAATTATCAGTGCCCAGCTGTTCGATAATATCGGTAAGGCCATTATGGCCACCTGCACCACCTTTGGGCCGCATTCGCAGTGTTGCCGGGGGGAGGGCCACATCGTCAGTGATAACCAGCAGGTTTTCGAGTTCGATCTTCTCCTTGTTCATCCAGTAAAGGACAGGCCGGCCGCTGCGGTTCATAAATGTGGAAGGCTTTAGCAGTTTGAATATCCGGCCTTTGAAGCGAAAGGAGGCCATATCACCATATCGGGCGGGCTCAAAGCTGATCTCGCGTAGTGCGGCGAGACGGTCGAGCACCATAAAGCCAATATTGTGACGCGTTTCCACATAATCAGGCCCGATGTTCCCCAGGCCGGCAATCAGATACTTCATTGCAAATATTTATAATATGTCAGGGGTCAAAAATATAAAAAATGGCACAAAGGAAGGACTTCGCTTTGTGCCATTTTTGCATTTTCGAGGTTTGCCGATGGTATTTGCGGCAAATTGAAGTGTTTGATATCCGCTATTCTTCTTTTTCGGCTTCGCCTTCGGCAGCTGCTCCTTCTTCTCCTTCAGCGGTTTCGCCTTCGGCCTCATCCTCATCTCCTTCGACAGGTGCCATCATCGCGGCCCTGGCTGACTTGACGAGTACAACAACGGCGTTCTCAGGGTCAAGCAGGCTGACATCGTCGAATTCGAGCTGGCCCACAACGAAAGAGTCACCAATCTGGAGTTTCGAGATGTCGATCATGATCTCAGCAGGTAGCAGCTCGGGCAGTGCCATCACATTGAGCCTGCGGCGCTTAATGAGCATCTTGCCGCCGGCAATTACACCAGGGCTGTTGCCTGTGATTTTGATGGGTATGGACATCTTGACCGGCTTGTCGGAGAAGATCTCCAGGAAGTCAGCGTGGATAATCCTATCAGTTACCGGGTGATACTGAATGTCTTGCAACACAGCTTCCATCTTTTTGCCATCAATGTCAAGTTGCACAATGCAGGCATCAGGTGTAAACACAATGTCTTTAAAACTTTTCTCGGAAGTGAAGAACTGGATTTGTTCTTTCCCGCCATACAATACGCAAGGCACATTGCCTTCGCGGCGCAGGCGTTTCGCATCTTTTTTCCCTACGTTCTCGCGAGGAGAACCGCTCACAGATACTTTTTTCATTTGTTTATGAATTTTTTTAATAAATATGAAAATACACCATTTTGCAGGACAAGCCTGAAAATGAGTTTGCAAAGATAATGCTTTGTTTTGGAATGCGTTGTTTTGCCGGGAAAAAAATCAAAGGATCGTTGAAAACTCAAAATATGAGCTGATGGATGAAAAGTTATGCACACGATGAATCACATCAGCAAAGAGTTTGGATGCGGTCAGCACGGTTACCTTGGGACACTCCTGTTTGAGCGGGATGGTGTCTGACACGATCACTTCGGTGAAAACACTTTCGGTCAACCTTTTGTAGGCCCTTTTGCTGAAAACGGGATGTGTGCAGACCGCCCTGACACTGCTGGCACCTTTGTCCATGATCATGGCACCTGCTTTGGCTATGGATCCGGCAGTGTCGATGATATCATCCACCAGCACCACGTCCTTTCCTTTCACATCACCCAAAAGGGTCATGCGTTCAACCTCATTGGCTTTTACCCTTTGCTTGTAGCAGATTACCAGTTCGCTGTTCAGGAATTTGGCATAGGCACCGGCGCGGCGCGTACCGCCCGTGTCAGGCGAGGCCATCACCAGGTTTGGCAGGTTAAGCTGTTGCAGGTAGGGCACAAAGATGGCTGACCCATACATATGATCAACAGGCACATCGAAAAAACCCTGTATCTGGTCAGCATGCAAGTCCATGGTGACCAGCCTGTCAATGCCTGCCGCTGTAAGCAGGTTTGCGATCAGCTTGGCACCGATTGACACGCGCGGCTTATCCTTCCTGTCCTGCCTTGCAAAACCGAAGTAAGGAATTACCGCCACTACCTGCCTTGCCGAAGCACGCCTTGCAGCGTCTATCATCAGCAGCAGCTCCATCAAATTGTCAGCGGGCGGAGTAGTGCTTTGAATGATGAAAACATCTGTACCCCTCAGGGTTTCTTCAAACGAAGGCTGAAACTCCCCATCAGCAAAGCGCTGCACAAGCTCCTTACCCAAAGGCTTGCCATAACTTTCAGCAATTTTTTCAGCAAGTACGCGGGAAGCAGAGCCGGTGAATATTTTTACGACAGATGACATGGACATGTTTTTTTGAAGACCAGGAAAACAACATTGCTTTGACAAAAGTATGAATTATATCATAAGAAGTGAAAAAAGGCCCGGTGTTTTTTTTCTGTAAAGAAAATCATCTCATAGAAATATTTTTCTTTGAAAAAAACAAGTTATTGCATACCTTTGCACGCGGTGAACAAAGCGCAAGCATACCGTTCGCGCGCCCGGGTGGCGGAATTGGTAGACGCGTTGGTCTCAAACACCAATGATAGCAATATCGTGCCGGTTCGATCCCGGCCCCGGGTACA
>SKOK01000329.1 GCA_007120085.1 Bacteroidales bacterium
ATTGTCAACAGGAAGTTCTGGGAAGAAAACCGCGGGCAACTGTCTGATTACGAACAAATGCTGCTCAGCCAGCTTTTTGATGAGCTCACAGGCCGCACAGACCAGATCAGGCTGAAAACAATCAGCAAAAAGCAGCATAAGATGCAGCGGTTTTATCCCAAGTGGAAAAAGGCGCTCAAAGAGGAGGCCAGGGAGAAAGTCTGGTTTGACCAGGAGAGCAGAAAGGGCCGCAACATTGGCTTTGCAGTCAGCATCGTATCACTGCTGGGCATGATTGCGCTGGTGGTGCTGTTTGGCCCGTGGCTGCTGCTGCCCGCATTGCTGGCCTTCCTGTCAATCCTGGCAAGCCTTGCGATTTTGCAGCGCACCGAAAAAGGCGAAGTTGCCTATTTGCAATGGAAATCATTGAAAAAACACCTGAAAAAGTATCATTTTGAATCCCGTGTCAAAGATCTCGATGCCGAAAGCCTGAACGAATACCTGATCTATGGGATGGCGCTCGGGCTCGGACCACGATACCTGAAAAGGCTCACCCGCGCGCTGGACAGTTCGGGACAAATCGCTTATTTCCCGTGGATCGTTTTATACGGCCGTAGTGCCACCGACATTGGCCGCACCATCAACAAGGTGATCACCACCACGAGTACGGCGATGAGCTCAGCTACGGGCGCCGGAGGCGGAGGAACGATGGGTGGCGGAGGCGGTGCAGCATCAGGAGGTGGAGGCGCCAGATAACATATCACAGAAAATGACGTTTTTTTTGTAATTTCGCACACAAAATCGCTGGTTCGCAGTTCAGAATTGTCCAAAACGCCTAAACAATTCAACAATTCAACAATTCAACAATTCAACAATAAATAATCCAACATCTAACAACCAACTTCTAACATCCAACTTCTAACATCCAGCAAATGGCCCGACAGGAAGACAAGATCATAGGCAGGCGTTTAAGGTCCTCATACATATCCACGGTGGTGAGCATCACTTTGGTGCTGTTTGTTTTGGGGCTTCTTGGGCTGATCATCCTGCACGCCCAAAAGCTTTCCGAGCATCTGCGGGAGAGCATAGCCGTTTCCGTTTTTATTGATGACGGGGCCTCCCAAAATGACATCAAACGGCTGAATGATGCACTTGATGCGATGCCGTCAGTCAATGAAACCACTTTTGTCTCGCGCGAGGAGGCTGCTGAAATGCTGATGGCTGACCTGGGCGAGGACTTTATAAGCTTTTTGGGCTACAACCCGCTGTCGGCATCCATACAGGTGAGCCTCAAAGCGGCTTATGCCAACCCCGACAGCATGCCCGTGTTTGAAGGGCAGGTAAGGCAGCACAACATTGTTACCGATGTTGATTACCAGCGGTCGCTTGTGCACCTGGTCAACGAAAACCTGAGGCGCATCGGTGTTGGGCTTTTGGTGTTCAGCGTTTTATTGCTGATCATCGCCTTTGCCCTCATCAATAATACCATCAGGCTCAGCGTGTTTTCCAAACGCTTCCTGATCAAAAGCATGCAGCTGGTAGGCGCCACCCAGTCTTTCATCCGCAGGCCATTCGTTATCAAAGGGGTTATGCAAGGCATCATCGGTGCCATCATCACCATCGTGCTGCTCGTTGTTACTCTGTATGCCGGCTGGCAACAGATTCCCGAACTGGCTTTGTTTTTAGATATGCAAATGCTGGGCGTGCTCTTTGCTGGCATCTTGCTGCTCGGTATCGTAATAAGCTGGATATCTACGTTCTTTGCCGTAAGAAAATACCTGAAACTCAAAACGGACTTTTTGTACCTGTATTAATATTGAGGTTAGAGGTTGGAGGTTGGAAGATAGAAGATAGAGGTTGGAGGTTAGATGTAATTGTTTAATTGTTTAATTGTTTAACTGTTTAATTGTTTGTTTGTCATTCTGAACGAAGCGTAGCGGAGTGAAGGATCTGTATGGCTAAGAGATTCTTCGCTATCGCTCAGAATGACAGGGGACTCAAAACCAGAAATTAGAAACCAGAAACTGTGAACCAATGAAGAACCAACAAAAGAGTGTGCTGTTGTTTGACCGGCACAAATACACCTGGCTGATCATCGGACTGGCAGTCACAGCCTTGGGTTTTATACTGATGATAGGAGGCGGCAGCGACGACCCTGCCGTTTTCAGCGAGGATATTTTCAATTTCCGGAGGCTGACCCTGGCGCCAATATTGGTGCTGGCCGGATATGTCATTCAGATCTATGCCATTATGAAGAAGACCACCAACACCCCTGAGGAGCCTTCGGTGAAAAGACCACAGGCAAAAACAAGGACAGAGCAAGCAAAAAAAACCCATAAAAAGCGGAAATGAGCTGGATTGAAGCATTGATTCTTGGTCTGTTACAAGGGCTGACGGAATTCTTACCCGTAAGCAGCAGCGGACACCTCGAACTGGGCGGTGTCCTCTTTGGGCTCGAGGATCCACACAATTTCTTCACCTTCAACATCATCGTGCACGGGGCCACCTTCATGAGCGTGGTGGTGGTTTTCCGACGCGACATTGTTTCTCTCATTATAAATTTCTTACGCTTCCAATGGAATGCGGAAATGAAATTTACTTTGCTCTTGCTGGCTTCCGCCATCCCCACCGGCATCGTTGGACTGCTGTTTGAAGAACAGATAGAAAGCGTCTTTGAGGGGCGGGTTGTTTTCGTTGGACTGATGCTGCTTGTCACGGCTACGCTCCTCTTCCTCACGCGTTTTGCACCCACACGGAAAAAGGACGTTACCTTAAAAACCGCCCTGGTAATCGGTTTGGCACAAACCCTCGCCATCCTGCCGGGCATCAGCCGCAGCGGCGCCACCATCAGCACCGCACTGTTTTTCGGAATCGAAAGGGGGAAAGCCATTCGCTTTTCATTCCTTATGGTGCTGATTCCCATATTTGGAGCCAACTTTTTGAAAATCGTAAGGATGTCAGAAACCGCAGGCAGTGCCTCCATGGACATAGCACCGATGATCATTGGAGCCGTCACCGCATTTGTTGCCGGGGTGATTGCCTGCAAATGGATGCTCAGCATCGTGCGCCAGGGCAACATCTCCTATTTCTCCATCTATTGCGTGCTTGCCGGAATCACGGCCATTATCGCAGGGAGTCTGTTATAAGCAGTTGTAATTCAAAGAAGCCCCCAGCTCATATTGACATGATTTTTATATTAGATTGTTTCAGGCCATGGAAGAACACGAAAAAGAAGCGTTGAGGCAATCATACCTGGAAGGGCGGATATTGCTTCTTGACAAACCTTACCAGTGGACATCCTTCGACGTGGTAAACAAAATCAAATCGCTGTTGCGTTACCGACTAGGCGTTAAAAAGATAAAGGTTGGCCACGCCGGCACTCTTGATCCGCTGGCCACGGGCTTGCTGATCATATGCACCGGCCGGGCCACCCGGCAGATCGAAAGTTTTCAGGGCCTCGACAAAACCTACACCGGCACGTTTCATATCGGCAAAACAACACCTTCATTTGACCTGGAAAAGGAGCCGGACCAGGATTATCCCGTGGCGCACATCACCGAAGACCTCCTGCTGGCTACAGCCAATAGCCTGGTGGGAGAACAACGGCAGGTGCCCCCGCTTTTTTCCGCCAAGAAGATTGCAGGTAAGCGGGCATACACACACGCGCGCGCCGGCCTCAAAACCGAATTGCAGGCCAACAACATCATCATCAAAACATTTGAGATCACGCGCATCGAAATGCCCGAGGTGGACTTCAGGGTCGTTTGCAGCAAAGGCACATACATCCGCGCCCTGGCGCGCGACTATGGCGAAAGCCTTGGCAGCGGCGCCTACCTCAGCGCACTCCGCCGCACACACATTGGAACCCATTCAGTGGAAAATGCCATCCACATAAATGAGTTGCAACTGTAAAAAAGGGCACCCAAAACCACCCTAATCTGCACTTTTTCAACTTTTTTCATCAAAACTATTGACAACGCCTTCCGGATGTATTATCTTTGCACTCCTTTCCCGTAAGCAAATTTTTTCGGTGTTTTAATAAAATATCCTATGAAACTGTCACAGTTCAAGTTTAATCTGCCGGTAGAGTTGATCGCCGAGCGTCCGGCATACAATCGCGACGAGTCGCGCCTGATGGTGCTGCACACCAAAACCGGCAAAATTGAACACAAGATGTTCAAGAACATCCTGGATTATTTTGATGATGGGGATGTGATGGTGGTCAACAACACCAAGGTATTTCCTGCCCGCCTCTATGGCACCAAGGAAAAAACCGGTGCCCGCATCGAGGTGTTTTTGCTGCGGGAGCTGAACCGTGAAACACGCTTGTGGGATGTGCTGGTTGATCCGGCACGCAAGATTCGCATCGGCAACAAACTCTATTTTGGCGAAGACGACAACCTGGTGGCAGAGGTCATCGACAAC
Organism: Bacteroidales bacterium; assembly: GCA_007120085.1. GTDB lineage: Bacteria > Bacteroidota > Bacteroidia > Bacteroidales > UBA7960 > PUPG01. The sequence goes on from SKOK01000329.1 coordinate 4,405, forward strand.
ACCACTTCGCGTGGCCGCA
>SKOK01000041.1 GCA_007120085.1 Bacteroidales bacterium
GGTGGCACCAGTCCGTTGTCTGCCTCAAAGCCTTCTTCAAATGGGAAAGCCGTTACCGGGTCATGCATGATCGTTTCAAAACTCCATACCGGGCAGTTTTCTGCGTCTCCATATTCATTGTATGGCACAATTTGCCAATAATATGTTGTACTGTAAGCCAGGGCGGAGGTTTTAAATTTTCTCAGTAGTCCGACGTCCTCGCCATCAACAAGGTTAGTGGGAGGATTGTCGGTTCCAAGGTACACTCTGTAACCATCGGCAAAGACCGACTGCCCCCATTGAAGGTGTTGCGTAACAAAGGTGTTTTCAAAACCATCAGCCGGAACGGGCTGCGCAGCAGGCTGGGGTGGTGTTTCCTGGTATACGGGGGGTGTGATCACGTAATCGAGATAAACTTGTGGCACGCCGCTAAAACCAATATAATTGGCACCCTGGGCGTCATCAAGGTCAACGATATATCGTTTGAAAGCGCGTGTCAGTGGCGGATTGGCCAGCACTGTCCAGTTCTCCATATCTGGTGAATAGCTTACGGTTAATTCACCATCCTGAAACTCAGACGCAAAGAACACCAACTGGTCGCCTTCCTGGATATTGATCTTTGGAGTGACCAGCCTGCCCGGTTGTCCGGGATGTTGCAGGCGGGCATTGCCGCCTCCAATGTATCCTCCAAACCCGCGTCTCGTCCAGCTGTTTTCGTCCACATACCATTCATCAGGCGGAAAGGTCGTTTCCTGGAATGTCTCAATGATGGAAAGCTGGTGCACAGCATGTCCTTCCATCAAAACCTGGAAGAGGTCTTCATCAAAGTTCCCTGAAAAACCGCCGTATCCCACGAAATAACCTATAAATTCAGGACTAAAGCTTATGCTTACATTTTGTGATTGCCCGGGAGCTATGCTGCCTGTAAAGCTGCTGTGGAAAGGCAATCCTAAGGCTTCAAAACCATCAATAACGAGATCAGCAGTTCCGGTATTGTAGATGTCCACATTCAGGCTTTTGCTTTCATTTTCACGAATGTATTGAAAATACAGTTGGGAAGGGATGACAGCAATCGCAGGTCCATCTGGTATTTCATTAAACCAGAAACGGATATTTGGCCGGTAGCTCAGCACATTTCCCGTAGCCGGAGGATTGTTTACATCATATGGCGGAGAAATATCCTTAGTGGCCAGGATGCTTTTGTTATCATCAGTCGCAGAACTATAAAACTTTGAGTTCAATCGAAAGCCCGGTGTATTTTCCTTTATCGCGATCAGCAAGTTATCGTTGTTATTATATTCAAACGGATGCATCAGCGGAATCTCAACCCACCCTGCTTCATTCATCACCGAAAGAGCCCCATGATACACCAGGGTCAGCCCCTCAACTTCGAAGCCATATAATTCATCGAGCTGTGTATGCGCCATGTAGATGGTGATGTTATCTGACCACTGACGGCCACCGTTGTAATAATATGCGATTTTCGTGATTCTTTGCCCCTCAATACCCAGCTCCTCCTGGAGGAAAATACTTTGCGAGTAACTGTATGAGTGATAGGGGTCAATGGGAAGTCCAATGTCTTCAAAAGCATCCTGACCGATTTCGATATCGTGTTGTTGTGCAGTTACCCCCACAACCAATGCAGACAGAAAAATCGCTAACAAAAAGGTAGATTTGTGCATGGCTAAAAAATTTTAAATAAAAAATGCATTGGAAAACACATCCAATGAGCTTGTTTTGTTTAGAAACAGATGGAAAGAGTGTCTCATCAGAAATTCTTGACTGCAACGGTCATTTCACGCTTACCTGTCGGCCCGGCTGGATGCTTAAGGGCAAAACCACAGGCTGTCAGTGCACGTTTTACGCTGCCCTTAGAGCTATATGTGACCAACCTGCCACCAGGTTTCAGAACCGAATATAATCTATAGAAGGCTTCTTCATCCCATAGTTCAGGTTGAAACTGGGGTGCAAAAGCATCATGATATACCAGGTGGAAGGATGAAGAAGCGAGTGGTGCAAGGTCGAGGCCAATCTGCCACTTGCTAAATGTAAAACCCTTTGAGAACTCAGCAATTTTGCCAAAAGGAAGCTCATGCATCTGCATAAAAACATCAGAAAAAATACCACCTGAAACCAGCTTGGGATAATTCAGCCGCTTCACCTCATCGAGCGTAAAGGGATAAGGTTCCAGTCCAAGATAGTTTAACCGCAGTGCCTTTTTTTTCCCATATTCCAAACTGAGCAATGCATTTAAACCGGTACCAAAACCAACTTCCAGTATATGATATTCCTTCAGGCCTTCAGCCTGTTGCGCAAGTCCATTTTTAATGAACACATGCCTGGATTCACTTATGGCGCCATTAACTGAATGGTAGTGCTCCTTCCAGTCAGGCAGGACAAATGTGTGTGACCCATCAGCTGTCACCTTAATCTTTCTGTTATGAATCTCTTTTGCCAAAACTATTTTTTTGTCAAAAATAAACAAAACTATCAGATATTCGCTTTATAGATATATGATTTATTTTTTATTTTCATTAAACAGCAACTGATTATCGGGATCATTCTTTAAAATTTGAATGTTTAATATAAACTAAACATATCCAAGGAGTTATTTTCATCATAATAGTCTGTTTTTTGAAATTTTACATTTTATGATAAACCCATCTAATTAAAAGAAAAATGAGCAAAGTAAAGATCTGGGCAGCGCAAACCCGCGCAAATTTTCTTTTCCTGGCTGTTTTTTTAGTAGCCATAGGCCTGGCTTATGCAGCAAAGTATGACCCTGCGAGTACTTTTAACTGGCTGCATGCCATATTAATCCTGGTTGGAACCATTACCGCCCACATTTCGGTTAACCTGTTTAATGAATATTCAGATTACCAGACCAGGATAGACTTTAACACGCAAAGAACACCCTTCAGCGGGGGCAGTGGCATGATGCCGGCCGAAAAAACAAAACCGCTGCACGTAAAAATAGCAGCATACACAACGCTGCTATTTTCTGCAGCAATAGGCATATATTTCAGCATTGTATCACATTATTCTGTCATCATCATTGCCTTGGTTGGTGCATTTGCCATTGTTTACTATACACCCCTTTTAGCTAAGATGCTGCTGGGTGAGCTATTTGCCGGACTTGCGCTTGGTAGCCTCGTGGTAATTGGTGCATTCATTGCGATGACCGCGTCACCGGGCATGGCCATCACTGAGGTTTTGCCTTTGGAGGTTTTACTGATATCTATACCTCCCGGCATCCTGACTGCCTTGCTTTTGCTTCTGAATGAGTTTCCGGATGTGGAAGCCGACAAAGCCGGCGGGCGCAAACACTTGGTAATCAAGTACGGCAAAAAAGTATCAGCAAGGTTTTATGCTATTGGTATGATTTTGACATTTGCCATCATACTTATTATGCCCTTGGCAGGATTGTCATCGTATTGGCTACTGATCGCACTCCTGCCGGTACCCCTGGCCATCAAAGCCACACAAACCGCAATAGCACATGGCAATGATATGCAAAAGCTGATTCCTGCACTTGGTATGAATGTGATGGTGGTCCTGGGCACGGATCTGCTGATCGCCATTGCCGTCATGATCCAGCTCTGATCATTCACCCAGGTTTAGCTCAATCAAATAATTATCCGTTTCTCCCTGGAAAAGAATCTTTGAAACGAATCCGCAATCGCCAGCAATGCTGCAAAGGTTGTCCATGTCAGCAAAAAGCCAGGGAAACGGCTTGCTGTAATGGTTTTTGTAGGAAAGCTTATACTCAACCTCACCATAATACTTGTTGCCCATGGGCAAAAGTACAGAGCCGTCTTCCTCCCTGTACATATACATGATGTTGGTTGACTCAAGCAGGATTTTACCTCCAGTTGCAAGCAAACTCCTGGCATGTGTAAAAATGGCCTTCAAGCCATCCAGGTTGGCAGCCATTCCAATGCCATTCATCAGGAATAGTATGGTGTCAAATTTTTCACCGGCAAACTCAAGAAAGCTCACGCACCGGGTTTGTTTTACACCACGCTGTTTCATCGCATCCACCGCACCTTCTGATATATCTATGGCATAAACCTCATGGTCCCTTTTTTGCAATTCCAGTGAATGGGCTCCAGCCCCGGCACCGGCATCAAGCACGCGACCACGGCAGGCATCCAGGGCAATTTTCTCCCATGCGGGCATGTCGTTAATTGTCCGGAAAAAGTAAGACACCGGCAGTTCTTCCTGCTCAGTGAAACCCAAAAGTTTTGTACGCACTCTAATAATGCCATCCTTCTGACCATCCAGGAAATCCCGGAACGCCAGGGCAAATAAATCGGAGGTAAGCTTTTTCACAAATTGCTGGTTTCTGGTTTCTGGTTTCTGGTTTCTGGTTTCTGGTTTCTGGTTATTGGTAACGGGGTCAAGGTTCAACGAATCAACAATCCAACAATCCAATAATTCAA
>SKOK01000306.1 GCA_007120085.1 Bacteroidales bacterium
AGGTTCCGGTGGTGATCCATCATGATGAAGTGACCGGCATCATGGATGCATCTGAGATCGGTCTGAATGTGTATCCAAACCCGGTTTCTGACAGGCTGTTAGTTGATTTTTACAATGACGGACAAGCCAGGATCAGCCTGGTAAATGTGCACGGACAAACCGTAGCCAGGCAAGAGGTGAGTGATTCAGGTCGCATCACCCTGGAATTCAATTTGCATGGTTTGCCAACCGGTGTTTATATGCTGCAGCTTGATCATGGTTCTGCAGTGATCACTGAAAAAGTAATTGTGCGGTAAGTATATGAAACACCCATGTCGAAGTTTTTGACACACAGGGGGATGATTATGCAAACTGGATGGTGGAATTTAGAAATTAGAGGTTGGAAGATAGAAGTTGGAATAAGAAAATCTAACATCTAACTTCTACTATCCAACATCCAATTGCTATCTTAGGGTTAAATACAAACCACAGATATACAAATACATACGCAAATATAAACAAATGAAAGAACTCTTCATGTTTTTTGCTGGCATCGTTTTTTAAGGGTCGGTGCGGGTTAAATGTGATAAACCCCGGTTTCCTTTTGGGAGCCGGGGTTTTAGTAATGATTATTGAGTCCGGTATAAAAACACAGTTAATGATTGTTGTACGAATATAAAACATTTTATGTTGTTGAATATCAGTGATTTAATGTGGATTATTCACAAAAAGCAAACAAATTGTTGTATCTGTCTGATTAAATGATAACAAGACTAAACGCTTGTAAAAACTCAATTTGTTTGCTATTTTCAGGTGCTTTTACTTCAGGCCATCTGCTTCGTTGCGAAAGCCTTGAAATAGACTACTATGTCTGCGGCTTTCGACCATCTGACCTGAATTAAAAGCATGAATAATGCAAGTTTAATCATAACAACAAACAAATCATCTTTTCGTGCATCACTATTTGCCGAAAATCGTGCATATTTGCTTGCCGGTGACAATTGCGCAATTATTTATGAAGAAAACCGTATTGCAAGTTCGGTTAGAGTAATTCCAAATTAGAATAAATATGAACAGCGAAATCCTCATTTACCAAAACCCTGACGGCAACATCAAAATAGATGTTCGATTGGAAGAAGAAACTGTTTGGCTCACACAGTCACAAATGGGACAATTGTTCGGCAAGGACAAGCGTACTATTTCAGAACATATCAGAAATATTTTTAACGAAGGAGAACTGGACGAAAATATGGTTGTCCGGAATTTCCGGACAACCACTCAACATGGCGCTATTCCCGGCAAAACACAAGAACGTGAAGTAAAAGGCTATAATCTGGACGTTATTATCTCAGGTTGAATTGCCGTAAAATTTCAGGGTGCATAAGGCCGGCTGCTGCGCAGGTGATATGCCCCGTGTTTTTTCAGCATTTTCTTCCAATACATATCGGGAAGGCCCAGCAGTGATATGACCCTGAACACTGTGCGCCCCACAGCATTCATCTTCAGGGGGGTTCTCATTTGCTGCATCAGCTCCCGGGGAAGTTGCCCAGTGCGTGCAAAATTATCTCCCAGCTCCCGGAACTGCTTAAAAAGTTTTTTGTTCATGGAGGGTGGCATGGAACGGATGGATTCCACACCGCCTTTGATCACCGTACCCAGATAGTGGTAATGGCGCCGGCGAGCATACTTTTCCAAATAGCGCTCCACATACACCGAATGGATAGCTTCGGGGAATCCTGACTGCACAATGAATCCCAGTTTTTTGGGGTTTTTATTGCCGGCTGCCGGCAACAGCTCCAGGAACTCCTTCACCATGCCCGGCATACAGTCGGTATATAGAGGAAAGATGATAATGACTTCTTCAGCTTGCCTGAAAGCCTCAAGATGCTCTGCAAGCTGCGAGGCCCTGGCAAGGTAGCATATCTTTACCGGCTCAGTCTTGCCTTGATTATGGTATCCCTTAAGGAACTGTTCGGTAAGGGTTTGCGAATTGCTTTTTTTATAGCGTGGCGAACCGTTAAAAATGGTGAATGTCATGGGCTATGTCTTGAGGTGAATGCATGTGTGTAAGCCAGGTATGTTTGAGTGAGCAATGAAAGTTCAGCGCAAAACGCCGGTAAATATCTTTAACGATGGCAATGTCTTCATCGTCGGTGTCGGGTTCCCGCTCCAGGATCAAGGCAAAATCGGGGTATTTGTCGTAGCGTTTCTTATGGTGGCATTCTCCCTGGTTAAGTATGACGTAGGGGTGGATGAGCGGTATGAGTCTGTCGCTGGCCCTTTTAAGCACCGAACTGGTAAATCCGGCCATGAGGGGTGAAGCAAAAACCAGCAGGTCCGACTGCATGACGACAGGATAGATGCTTTCCATATCGTCTTTGATCGCGCAAAGGCCGGGTGTTTTCCACCAGCAATCCCAACAGCCGTTGCAATGGCGGATGTTCAAGTTTTGCAGGTGAAAGCACCGCACGGTGTGTTTTGGTTGCAGCCGGGCTTCCGCTTTCTCAACGAAGGCGATCATCTCCCCTGAGCTCCCCTGCATGCTACCATCCAGTATTGTAATTATCATGTTTTAGAATATATATGGTTGCGTGTCTATCCAATATCACAAAAAAATCATGTGTTTTTTTGCGTGACGAGCTGTTTCTTCTGAGACTTTTACGTAAAACCTTCTTGTTCTATGCGCCTTAGCGGTAAAAGAATAAAATTCACCACAAAGACACGAAGGACACAAAGAAAGCACAAAGAAAGCACAAAGAAAGCACAAAGAAAGCACAAAGAAACCCCAAAAGATATAATGGTAAAAACGCTTGAAATCGTGTCACTTATGCCAGCACGTCCTCCAGCGAAAAAGCTGTGTGGCTTACCTGGTAGCCTGGAAGTTTATCCATAATCCCGGCTGTGCGGAGTTTTAGTTTTTTCTTACTTATCTTGTCAGGATTGCGTTTTACTTCAGCGAAGAGGGCTTTTTTTTCGTAGTCGTTGATGGCGACCAGGTCAATTTCGTCCAGGTTCCGTTTGCTCCAATAGCGACCAATATGTGAGTAGTTGCCTGTAAGCGCGAGCTTTTCGCGGAAAAATTTTTCCAAAAACAAACCACTGTAGCTGTCATAATCGCTAAGAATGATGTTTTTTACATAGCTATAGTTGCCAATTTCGAGAGCATTGAAGTTCTTATAAATAAACCGGAACCAGAAATTCAGGAAATTGTCGCTGATCAGGTATTTTACATTTCTTGAACCGGGTTTTGAAAGGATGGGCCGGAGACTGCTGATAATCGAATACTCATTTTCAAGTTTGTCCAGGTAACCGCCAACATTCTTCTCAAGCACCGATTCTATCTCACTTCTTGATGTTTTTGATGAGGCAATCAACGACAAAATGGAAAAATAAGTCGCATACTCTTTCCCAAACTCTTCGATGAGCAGGTTCTTGCCTTCATCTATCAGCAGGGAGTTGTTGCGCAATATTTCGGCGAGCATTTTTTCGAGGGTGAAGCAGCCTTTGTCAACAAACTGCTCCACATATTTGGCAACACCACCGGTAAGCATGTAAAAAGCCAGCAGGTCGTCGGCTCCAAGTTCCCTGCGAGTATTATCTCCCATAACCTCCTTTAGCGTTACCACAGAAAACGGTTTCAGAAAAATTCTTTCATTTGTCCTTCCGAAAAGCGGCTCCTTTGCATTCTCAAAGATTTTTTTCATGAGGGTGTACACCGAACCGCTTATCACAAGGTTCATTTTTGTACGGTTTTTGTATTGATCCCAGAGGTTTTGCATCTCGCTGAACACAGCCTTATTGATGTTGTTAAACTCCTGGAATTCATCCAAAACCAGGGTGAAGTGCTCGTTTTCTGAAAGCTGAAGCAGGTGCTCGAAAAGCTTTGAAAAACTTTTAAACTCTCCGGGGACCGAGCGGTTTGTTTTCAGCACCACTTCATCAACAAACTCTTCACAAAGCAATGCCTCACCCTTACGCGTAACAAAAAAATACAGCATTTTTTGATCTTTGAATGCTTCAGTGATCAGCGTAGTCTTACCAATCCGGCGCCTGCCGGTAATCACCGTCATCCTTGATGACTTTTCGGCCATTTTCCTGGTATCTTCGAGGAGACGCAATTCTGCCTCACGGTCATAAAATTTCATACTGGTTTATTTTACAAAACACAAAGATAATAAAAATAACGCAATGTGTGTTACTGTAACGCTTGTTACTATATTATTTCTGAAACTCTTTAAGATGGATGTTTTGGGTTTGTTAAGCATGTTTGTGTTGGATGGTTGTTTGGGAGTGAAGGGGCGAAGGGGCGAAGGGGTGTAAATTAGCTAATTGGCAGCCTTTGTGGTGAAAAAAAGAAAACCTCTACGGTATATTATGTTTGCAGTAAAAAAAACCACCTGCCGAAATCTAATACCGGATAATCAATTTTGAAGAACCACACG
>SKOK01000267.1 GCA_007120085.1 Bacteroidales bacterium
AGAAGATGGCTGTAAACAGTGAGCAGATGATACCGATGATGAGTGTGGTGGCAAATCCTTGTACCGGGCCAGAACCAAATATATATAGTACAACACCGGTAAGCAGGGTGGTGATGTTACCATCAATAATGGCTGAATAGGCATTCTTGTAACCATCGGCAATGGCAAGCCTGAGTCCTTTTCCGGATCGGATTTCTTCGAGTATCCTTTCATAAATGATCACGTTGGCATCTACCGCCATACCGAGTGTAAGCACGATACCAGCAATACCGGGCAGTGTAAGCACGGCACCTAGTGAGGCCAGCACGCCAAGTATGAAGAATATATTGGCAACGAGTGCAAGGTCAGCTACGAGGCCTGCCCTGCTGTAATAAAACGCCATATATATGAGTACGATCACAAATGCAATGGCAAAAGAGGTAAAGCCGGCATTGATGGCTTCGCGGCCGAGTGATGGTCCCACAACATTCTCTTCTACGATCCTGGCGGGTGCGGGCAATGAGCCGGCACGAAGGATGTTTGCAAGGTCTTGCGCCTCTTGTATGCTGAACTGTCCGGATATTTGCGAACGTCCACCTGAAATCTCCTGTTGTACCGTTGGGAAAGAGTAAACGTAGTCATCAAGAACGATGGCAATGGATTTACCGATATTTTCGGCTGTAAGTCTGCGCCATACTGAGGCACCTTCCCGGTTCATTGCCATGGTGATCTCCACGCGACCCATATTGTCAAAGTCCTGGCGTGCATCGGTGATCACTTCGCCGGTAAGTGGCGCTGATCCGTCGCGGGTTGTTTCGCGTACAGCAACAAGCTCGTGTACATTTTCCTGACCCCTCGCGGGCTTCACATTCCAGTAAAGGCGCATGGTGCGCGGGAAGATATTGCGAATTTGCGACTGATTTAGCATGTTATTAACACGGGCGGTGTCCTGAACGGCGGCATAACCTACGACTGGTCCCTGGCCAGGGCGCATGTTGCCGGCCTGGTCCTGGAAAAAAGCGGGTGTAAGATAGGCAAAGAGGGGGTTTTCCCTTGCAAAGTCCTGGAACTGCTCAATGTCGTCGAATTCGTCACCCAGCAAGTCTTCAATATCAGAATCATCGAGATCATCCAATTCGGCTTCCAGATCAACCAGCAGGGTGTCAGTATCATCGTCGCCATTTGTTTCCGGGTCTGCTGTTTCTTCGCGAGGTTCCTGCATGTCACGGAGGCGTTCGTTGGCTTCCCAGAAATACTCATACAGTTCAGCAAACTCGTAGGTTTCCCAGAATTCCAGTCTTGCTGTTCCCTGCAGCAGTCGGCGAACCCTTTCAGGTTCTTTGATACCGGGTAGCTCAATGAGGATGCGCCCGGTAGTTGCAAGCCGCTGAATACGGGGCTGGGCTACGCCAAAGCGGTCAATCCTTGTCCGGAGGATTTGGAAGGAGCGGTCAACGGCATCGTCAACCTGGCGCCGCAGTTCCCTGAGCACCTGCTCATTGGTAGAGGTAATACTGATGCGGTCGCCCATTTCCGGTGTACGGAAAAATGAAGCCAGGCTGGCACCCGGATCCACTTCTTCAAAAGCGACACCCAGCAAGGTGATAAAGTCTTCCCTGCTTGTGCGCTGCATCTCCGTAGCCCGTTCCATGGCCGCCTGGAAAGTCTGGTCAGTGGAGTTACCGGATAAAGCCCTGACAATGGCCGGCACAGAAATCTCCAGGGTCACATTCATACCACCTCGTAAGTCAAGCCCAAGATTCAACTCGCGCTCCTTTACCTCACGAAATGTATAACGGCGAACGCCTAAATTATAAACCGATATGTTCATCATTGAGTCGAGGTAACGCTGCTCTTCAATCCTTGCAATGGAGTCCATGTAAACCATCTCCATAACTTCGTCACCGGCGGCAAGCCTCCTGGCCTCTTCCATGAACCTTTCACTCTGCGCATAGCTCTTTGCATCCCTTTCAACCTTGTTGGCAAAAAAAGTAAAGCTGAGCTGATACAGACATACCACTGCAAAAGCAATGGCAAAAAACCTTATCAAACCTTTATTCTGCATGTTGTTGCACTTTATTTGTATATTAAAAAAACGACCGCAAAGTTAATTGAATTTTTCTCAAAGGAAAAAAAAACATTGAGGAATTTATTTTATTAAGCGTTTTTGCTAATTATCAGGCTCTTATTACCATAGTCAATTACCGCACCATAACGTCTGAGCAAATCCCCTCCCATTACGATGTCGATTCGTGGCAGGTCAAAAACGGCATAAGAAGCATTGATGGGCTTAAGATCGATCAGCACCAGTTGCAGATCCACCACGTCAATATTGCCAAGTGTCATCTTTGGACAACGGGTTACCCAGGTCTGTACCTTTCCGGCACCAATGCCTGCAAGGTGTTTGTCAAAAGTCTGGATGACCGGATTTTCAAGATAATGTTTTGCCCTTGAAACATCCATAATGGTTTTTGAAGCACCGGTATCAATCAGCACATTTGCTTTCATACTCCTGATGGTGGCATTTATCATCAAATGACACCCATCAGGTTCAATCTCTATCACATTTAAGGGTATGTGCATGGTTTGGAATGCATTGAAAAAAGGCCTGTTGGTGCTGTTCACAGCACCAATGGCCTTTCGGGAAATTGCTGATATTCCACAAAATGATTTAATTCAGATTGTGTTCTTGTTTTATGATGCTCATCCCCTTATTTATGGCTTCTTCGTTCAGGGGAATGAGATGGTGATAGCGTTCCGGCAACACTTTTTGCAAGCCCTTGATCACGTTCTCCAGCTCAATAATTGGTTTCACTTGCAGGAACCCACCAATTACGATCATGTTGAAGACCTTGGTGTTGTTCATTTTTACGCTTTCGTCGTACGCGGCGATCGAGCAGATGTTGATATCTGTCCTTTTGGGTTTCCTGGTCATCCCATTTTCTTCATAGATAAGCAGGCCACCGGGTTTAACGGCATCTTCAAACTTGTCCATGGATGGCTGATTGAGCACAATGGCTGTGTCATACTTTGTTAATACCGGAGAGCTGATCTCCTTGTCGCTGATGATGGCTGTGCAGTTTGCTGTGCCGCCGCGCATCTCGGGACCATAGGAGGGCATCCAGCTTACTTCCTGGCCTTGCATCACACCGCTGTAACAGAGTATCTGTCCCATGGATAGAACTCCCTGGCCGCCAAATCCGGCAATAATTATTTCTTCTGTCATAACACTGATGTTTTTATTTTTCGGGTACTTTAATATCACCTAATGGATAAAACGGGAACATATGTTCTTCCATCCACTTGTTTGACTGCACGGGGGTCATTTTCCAGCCTGACGGGCAGTTGGCAACAATCTCTACGAAGCAGGTGCCTTTGTTCAGCTTCTGATATTCGAGGGCTTTTTTAAGCGCACGTTTGGTTTTGCGAGCATTTCCGGGGGTATGTACCGATTGGCGCGTCACAAAATAAGTTCCCGGCAGCTGAGCTAATAGTTCTGTGATTTTCAATGGGTTACCCATGGTCTTCACGTCTCTGCCCCGCGGTGAGGTTGAGCTTTTCATCCCCGGAAGCGTGGTTGGGGCCATCTGGCCTCCGGTCATCCCATAGATTCCATTGTTAATAAAGACAATCAGGATGTTTTCACCCCTGTTGCAGGCATGAATGGTTTCGGCGGTGCCGATTGCCGCGAGGTCACCATCGCCCTGGTATGTGAATACATACTTTTCAGGAAATACGCGCTTGATGCCGGTAGCCACGGCAGGAGCCCTGCCATGGGCCGCCTCCTGCATGTCTATGTCAAAATAATAATAAGCCAGTACGGAGCATCCTACAGGCGCAACACCAATGGTTTCGTTCTGTATGCCCAATTCGTCGATGACGTCGGCAAGCAACCGGTGCGCCGTGCCATGACCGCAACCCGGGCAGTAATGCAGCACCCTGTCGGTCATCACTTTGGTTTTTTCGTAAACCAGGTTTTCGGGGGTTATAATATTGGTTTCTGACATGTCTATCCTCCAATTATTTTTTGTTCCAATGCATCTAAAATTTCATCCGGGCTTGGGATCATCCCGCCAAATCGGCCAAAATGCTTCACTGGGCATTGGCCATTAACGGCAAGCCTCACATCTTCGACCATCTGGCCGGCATTCATTTCCACGGTGAGAATTCCTTTAACCTGTCTCCCCAGCTCGCTGATGGCCTCTACAGGGAAAGGATAAAGCGTTTGCGGCCTGATCAGACCAACTTTTATGCCCTTTTCCCTGGCCATCTCCATTGCCTTGCGGGTTATTCGGGCGCATGATCCGAAAGCGGCAAAAAGATACTCCGCATCGTCGCACATATAGGTTTCGTAACGGATCTCATTCTTTTCTATCTCCCGGTACTTGGCCTGTAAGCGCAGGTTTACCTTTTCCTGCTCTTCC
>SKOK01000056.1 GCA_007120085.1 Bacteroidales bacterium
AAGAATGCCCTTCCCGTGTAAACCGGGTCAAGGATGATGCCTTCGGTTTGGGCAAGTGTTTTGATGGCTGTTTTCTCATTTTCCGTGACAATCCCATATCCTGCATCATAAAAGTCACGAATCAGTGGGGTATCTTCGAGTTTAAAGTTGGTATTAAGCTCCAAAGTTTTTTCTGCTTCTTTAAGAATGGCAAGAATTTTTTCTTCAAGTTTAATAGCGCCCAGCTCCTCTTTGTCGATGCCCACCGGCATCAGCTTGCTATTCAGTCCGTGCATTTCCATCCCGAGCATCAGTCCGGCCTGCATGCCGCCGGAGCTGGATGCGAAGAAGATGTAATCGATGTTGAGATTTTTCTTTTCAAGTTGTTTTTGCATTTCGACGACCGCTTCGGCATATCCCAGGGCGCCTGTCAGGTTTGATCCGCCGTATGGGATGATGTAGGGCTTTCGGCCTTTTTGCCTGAGTGTTTCGGCCAAATTGGAGAGGCCGGGGCCTTTTTTGTCTTCGTTTGAAAAATGTAGTTTGGCGCCCAGCAGTTTTGAAAGTAGCAGGTTGCCGTTAAATGTTTCCGGGGGATCACCCCTGAGCAGCAAATGGCATTCAAGTGTTGCCATGGCGCATGCCGCGGCAGTTTGCCGGCAGTGGTTCGACTGCTGTGCACCGGCTGTAATGACGGTATCCGCTCCGAGGGTCAGGGCTTCCCCGACGAGGTATTCCAGCTTGCGGGTTTTGTTGCCCCCGCTGGCCAGGCCGGTGTGGTCATCACGTTTGATGAAAATCCTGTAATCAGGGTACAGGGCTGAAAAGTTTTTCAGTTCGTGTAAGGGGGTGGGGAAGAAGCCAAGGGGAAACGGGTTCATGGTTGCGGGTTACTGGTTTATGGTTAAGGGTTCATGGTTGCCAGTTTCTAATTTATAATTTCTTATTACTGGTTCGGATCCTCCTGTCATTAGTAGTTCAATTCAACGATTAAACAATTCAACGATTAAACAATTCAACGATTAAACAAAATACCAGCCTCTTACCTCCAACCTCTAATTTCCAACTTCCAACATCTAACCCCTTTCTTCGGGTATTACAGTGGCCAGATGATTGGCAACAACAGCATGCTCACAGCCATGACCACGAGTGTAAGTGGCAGGCCTACTTTTACGTAATCAGTGAAGCGGTAACCGCCGGGGCTCATCACCAGCAGGTAAACTGCGTGTGAAACCGGGCTGATAAAAACTGCTGCGGCGGGGATGGCTACTGCCATCATGACGGTTTGAGGCGAAATGTTGAAATTGGCTGCTGCTTCCAGGGCAATTGGTGACATAATCACAACCATGGCTGCCGGTTGAATGGCAATCGTGAATATGGTTGTCATGAGATAAAGACCTGCAATGATGCCCCAAGGGCCGAACTGACCCAGTGTGTCGATGACGATGCCTGCAATCATGGTTGCAGCGCCGCTTTGATGCATTGCTATTCCCATGGGAAGCATGCCTGCAATCAGGAACACCGCACGCCAGTCAATTGCCCTGTAAGCTTCTTCCATTCTTATGCATCCGCTGAGCACCATCAACGCAATACCAATGACGGCAGCAATGGCAATGGGTAATAATCCCAGGATTACCGATGAAAGAATTCCGACCATGATAAATACTGATGTTAAAGCCTTTCCGGTACGACGTGGTTGTTTTACCATTTCAGTTAGCATGATGAAGTCCGCATCTTCAGCCATCAGCTCGAGCAGGTCGCGCCTGCCATAAAGCAGCAGTGAATCACCAAAGCGCAAGGGTAAGTTGTGGATGTTTGTCCTGTGCGCCCGACCTTCCCGCCAGATTGCCAGCACCGTGACACCGTATTTCTTCCGAAAGTTAATCTCACGCAATGTCCTTCCTGCAATTAGTGACCTGGGTGCAAGCACCGTTTCGGCCATTTGTATCTCATCCGACTCAAGGCTCCTGATTTCCGGGAGAGTTTCATCCAGAATGATTAATTCTTTTAATCCTTGCAACAGCGGAAGGTCTTCTACATTGCCTTTAACAAGCAGCCTGTCGCCTGTATGAATTTCAGTTCCCGGGAAATAGGGCTGTAAGGTGCTGTTTTGCTGAAATGTTCCCAGCACGGTGAGCCCAAAAGCACTGCCTATCTGGCTTTCAGAAATTGCCCTTTCAAATAAGGCGGCATCGTCACTTACCTGCATGATGAATATGATATCCTGTAACTTGTATTTGGATATCAAAACATCGGCTTCTACTGTCTTAATGTTTGCTATTTGTTCTTCTTTCTTGAGAACTTCCAGGCGGTCTTCAGGACCCTGCAGCAAGAGAATGTCTTTTTTGTCTATGAGCCTATCGTGCAACATGTTAAACTCTGTGCCCGTGGATTTAATTACCGCCAGCACATTGATGCCTAATCGTTTCCGAAAGTCAGTGTCTTGCAGTCGTTTGCCTGGCAAAGAGGATTTTTCGTGCAGTGTTGCTTCAAATATCTTCAAATCATTTTGCAACAGTTTATGCGCATCCATTCCCATTTCCTGCGGAAGCATCACTTCCCAGTGCTTCATGGCTTTCAGTGCTTCTATTCTGCCTTGCACGTGGAGTTTGTCATGAACTCGCAAGATCGTGTCGGGCCCCGGGTCCAGCAATTTTGTCCCTCCCCTGATCACAGAAAGTACGTTCAGGCCTAGTCCTGCCCTCAGTCGGCTTTCGGCAAGCGTTTTTCCTGCGAGTGCCGAGGCAGGTCCAACGGAGAGCATGAATGCACGCTCCTGTATGGCAAATGAGGTTGTAATTTTCTTTTCGTGTTCCCTGCCTGCTTCTGCAAGGGCATCACGCCGGGGCAAAAAGTGTCTTCCTACCAGTGCAATGAAAGCTATGCCTGACAACAAAACCGCCACCCCGATGGGCGTGTAGTCAAAGAGTTTGAACGCTTTGTGCCCTGCATCCTCTAATGCGAAGCTTATAAGCAGGTTTGGCGGTGTTCCGATTAGGGTGACCAGGCCTCCAAGCATCGCACCAAAAGCCAGTGGCATCAGCAGGCGTGATGGCGATACTCCTTTTGAACGGGCCATGTCCATCACTACGGGAAGCATCAAAGCTGCTACACCGATGTTGTTCATGAAGGCCGAAAGAGCACCCGATGATAACATGATGGTAACGATCATCCTCACTTCGCTCTCACCGGCCATCTTCGTCATGTACCGTCCAATGACCCTTGCAACGCCTGTTTGATACAGGCCAGCACTCAGGATAAACATCGCCCAGGTCGTTACTACCGCAGGATTGCTGAAACCTGATAGTGCTTCCTGCGGTGAGACAAGCCCGGTTGTGGCCAGGACGCCTACGACAAGCAAAGCCACGATGTCCATGCGTACCCAGCCAGTCAAAAACAAAACAAGGGCAATGAACAAAATGGATAATACAAGGAAGATCTCAAATGACATGCATCTAACAATTTTTGGAAACAACAATTTGCGGTCACCAAATTACAAATAAATCCCGTATTACAGACATCGGTTTTACCTGCATAATTTATCTGCTTATATTTAGGTTTGACAGGTCAAGCCCTGTCATTACACAATTCCTCGCCGCTTAAATAAATATCTTACGACACGAAGGGTCTGCCTCTAATAGATGTAAATCCTCGAAGCCAGCGTTCTGTCACCCTGCGGCATCATATACTCCGGGCGTGCATCATAATCAATGTATTGGGGCAGGCCTTGCGTGATATCTGTCAGCAACAGCCCAGGCGAGATATCCCGATCGATATGCAGGGTCAGCTCTATCCCTTTTTCAGGGAAAGCGAAATAGGGCATAAAAAACCAACCTGAGTGGTCATGGCTGTGTAGCTGGTGCTTCTCCCCTTCATTCAGGCGGATGTGCAGATCTCCGCCATCGGCATTGATGAAAATCAGCATCCGTCCGGCATTGCGGGGCGATGCAAGGTGGAGCCGAAGTATGC
This sequence comes from Bacteroidales bacterium, assembly GCA_007120085.1. Taxonomy (GTDB): domain Bacteria; phylum Bacteroidota; class Bacteroidia; order Bacteroidales; family UBA7960; genus PUPG01. The sequence continues at coordinate 3,949 of SKOK01000056.1, forward strand.
GCTCAGAACCGGCAATGCTGTCGTGCAGCAATGTAGCGACAGGATGTGCAACTCCTGCTTCTTTTGCGGGATGTACAGGGTAATCCCCCTGCATAATGGGGTAGAAGTCTGTTATTTGCCGGTATGCTGGTGTTTCTGTCAGGAAACGGGAAGTCCATTCATCTGCTTCACCGTCAAGGCTCAACCAGTAACTCTGACCCGTATCCCCATTTGCTGCATAAATAATGTTGTTTGCCTTTCTGTGCCTTTCATCATAATCAAGGCCTGTACTGCCTATGACCAGTAAAAACACGCCCAGGGATCCGGCAAGGACTGGCACCAGCCAGGCTTTGCGGCGTGTGATGATGTCCATATGCGGGATAAGAAGCGTGAACATCAATCCAGGGATGAGCATGGATACGGCCATTGCGGGAAGCCCCATCGCCAGTGAAAACATTTTGT
>SKOK01000220.1 GCA_007120085.1 Bacteroidales bacterium
GATGTCAATCAGGATTTTATGGTCGCTTTTCCTGGCGCTGATTTTTATCTTACCGCCTGTCCTGGTAAACTTAATGGCATTGTTTACAAGGTTTTGCATTACACTTTTCATCATGTTCTGGTCGGCTTCAACCGTAATGCCTTCCTGGATGTCGTGTTCAAGGGCGATCTCTTTCCTGGTGGCATGTGGGTCAAGAAAGCGAAACGTGCTAACTACCAGCTCCCCCACATTGATGGGTTCGGGGGCGATCTCCAGGTCGCCGGTTTGCGAGCGGGTCCACTGCAACAAATTGAGCAACAAGGTATAGGTTTCCTGGGTAGAGCTGTTGATGTTTTGCAATATCTCCTCATATTCCTCTGAACCTGCATCAATGTAACCTTCTGCGAGGGTTGAGATCAGCATTGAGATGTTTGCAAAAGGCGATTTGATGTCGTGAGCAATTACAGAATACAGGCGGTCTTTTGTGCGATTGATCCTCCTGATCTGCTCTGCCTGTTCAGCGATTTCGTTTTTGGCGTATGCCAGGGCAACGTGGTTGTTCACTCTTGCGATCAGCTCTTCCTTCTGAAAAGGCTTTGTGATGTAATCAACGCCTCCTGAGTTAAATCCTTCAACCAGGTCACTGGTCTCTGTCTTGGCGGTTAAGAAAATCACCGGTATTTCCTTGAGGCGTTTTTCTTCCTTGATCTGCCGGCAAAGGGTAAAGCCGTCTGTGCCAGGCATCATCACGTCAAGCAGGATCAGGTCAATTTTATTTTCTTCCAATATGTTGCGCGCATCATCAGCATGCAGCGCCAATGCAATCTGGTAGCCTTCCGCTTTCAGAAAATTGCTGACTACTTTAAGGTTTTCCTTGTTGTCGTCAACCACCAGGATTGAAAAATCTTGCTTTTTTGGTTTGCTCATTGTGTGTGATTTCTGGTAAAAAATATTTACAAAGATAATCCAAAATATGTTTTGCAGGCCTATGTTCTTTCGCTAATTTAAGACTTTTCTTTGTTGACCGCAAAAAGCCGGCACAGGCAAAAAATTTGCGACAACGTTTGTTAAGGCCCTTTACGGCACCTTGGGGGTCATCGTTTCTCGATAATTTGTTCCAGCTCTTTAATCAAATCAGGGAACGCAGAAAGCAGCAATTTGATCTCCTCCAGGTCGAGATCGTTTACATATGTCATCAAACGGTTGGCATATGTGATCAATTTAGGGATGTTGTATTCCGTAGCTTCTTTCTTTAAGTTTTTCGCAAATTCTTCAATCCTGAATAACACCAGCTGGTCTTTTATATTGATCCATTTTGGATAAAAGTCTTCTTTAAGCTTCCTTATGAATTCCGGAAGCCGTTCTTGTGCCCCTGGAGGAACATGCATCCTGACATCCCTGTTTGTGTAGTCAGCATTGCCGGTTTTTGTGGCAATGCTTGCCTTGTATGAATGTTTGACATGTGGCTTAATTGCCTCAATTACAGAGCGTTTGCTAACAGGCTTTAACAAATACCCGTCAAACAAGCGCACCAGTGGATTTTTTGATGGGTTGGGCAAGGTGGCTGAATATGCCAGCACGGGAATATGATTTAATCGTTCGTCGTGTTTAATTTGCTGCAATACTTCATAGCCGCTCATCCCGGGCATTTGTATGTCGAGCAGAATGAGATCAGGCTTCAGGTCGTGAACTTTTTCCATGGCTTCAGACCCGTTTTTGGCTGTGCTGACCGACATCCCCAATGCAGTAATGAAGGCCTCGGCCATCTCCAGGTTTGATGTAATGTCATCAACAACAAAGATGTGTGCGGGGTTAAAAACTATTTCGGCCTGCTTATTTTTCCGTTCAATGCTGCCTGGTTTTTTTTCAGAGAAATGCACGCCGGGGAAAACAACCGAAAACACAGATCCTTTGCCTTTTTGGCTTTGAACCTTTACATGGCCATCCATCTTTTCGGTTAGTCTGCGCACGATGGCAAGGCCCAGGCCCGTGCCTTCATATTTTCGGCCCGCGTGCTGGCTTAGCTGCGAAAACTCCTCAAAAATCATTTCTGTCTGTCCTTCATCCATCCCAATGCCGGTGTCGGTTACCGTAATTTCAAGCTTGCCGTGCGGTTCAACCGATGGTTCAAACCCTGCACTGATGCGCACATACCCCTTGTCTGTAAACTTTATGGCATTGCTCACAAGGTTGAAAATGATCTGCTTCAGCCTGTTAATGTCAACTACCAGCGATGGGGGGAAGTTTTTGGCGATTTCAAGTTCAAGCTTTAGTTGTTTTGAACGTGCCTTTTCAAAGAACAAAACCTGTGTTTCATGCAGCAAAGCGGCAACATCTGCCGGTTTGGGCATAAGTTCCATTTTTCCGGCTTCGATCTTCGACAGGTCGAGGATGTCATTAATCAATGACAGCAGCAGGTTGCCGGCCGAAACGATGTATCCAACTTTCTTCCGGTTGCTTTCGCGGTTCAGGGTTAATTGCAGAATTTCGGCAAAACCAAGTATGGCATTCAGCGGGGTGCGAATTTCGTGGCTCATGTTTGCCAGAAATTCACTTTTAGCGAGGTTGGCTGCCTCGGCTTGCTGCCTGGCCATGCGGAGTTCCTCTTCTGCACGCTTACGGGTAAGCAACAAACCTGTTTGACGCGCATAGATATCCACAATGTGATTATCAATGTACATATCGTTTTTGGGCATCACAAAAGTAAAGTCGCCAATGATCAAATTGCCCTGCATAACCTTCAATACGTAAATCTCGCCGACGTCAGCAATGCTTTCAACGCTTTTCAAAATAAAGTCAGGGATGACGCTTCCGGTAAGGTCTGTCAGGTTTTTAAACCGTGTCAGCATCTGATCTTTAATTTTCTCAGCTTTGACAGGGTCATGCGGCCATTTTTTACCCTGAAGCTCAAAACCCAATATGGAAGACACCCTGCCAACAAGGTCACTAAGGCCAGAAATAGCAACCGTTGTAAACGTTTCGCCATCTGCTTCATACACATTCATGGAGGCAAACTTTGCACCGGTGATCTCCCGAAAAGTGTCCGTAATGCTATTGTAGTCAACCTCATGTGCAGCCATTTGCAGAAACGCCCCTGAAGCAGCCACCAGCGTTTCCAGCGAAAGCTCGGCTTTCTTGCGCTCCGTAATGTCAGTTATAAAACCCTTTATATACGCTGGCTGGCCCTCGCCGGAAAAGACGACCTGGCCTCTTTCCCACACCCACCTGGCACTGCCATCTTTGTGAATGATAGGGTATTCCAGCTGCAGAATGACCTCATCTGCAATATGCTTACTCCATTCATCATGCAATCGCTCACGATGGTCCGGATGAATGATGTCATTATACGAAAGCCGGCGATTCATTATGACATCATTGCGATCATAACCGGTGATGCCTTCAAAACCATTGCTTAAAAATGTCATCGTCCAGTGGCTGTCAATGCGACACCTGTAGATAAAACCGGGGATGTTGCTCAGGAGGGTGTTGGTAATGCGCAATTCTTTTTCAAGAACACTTTCAGGGCAAGCATCAATGCCGACATCACGTTTATGTGAAGCACCGGAAGAAGCCTTCGCCTTGCCGAACAACCGCTTATAAAACCTGAAAATATGCCAGCCCATTAACCAATCTTTTCACAAGATGATACTTATTGGCAAATATAATAATTAAATAGGCTTATAAACAGTCATATAAACAAAATAATCAATGTTGTTAAAATCTTTGCCCGTAAAAACAAAAAGGCCTCCCGGGTTGGGAAGCCTTATATATTGAAGCGAATTCTAAATCAATTATTGTCTGACAATGCAGTGATCAGCGAGCGCCCCAGACCTTCCTTCAGTTCCGAAGTGTTAAAAGGTTTGATGACATAGCCTGATATGCCCTGTTCCTTAAGCATTTCCCTTTCAGCAGCCCGGTCCACGTTGCTAAGCACGATAACAGGCACTTTGAGTGTGTTGTTTTCGGATTTCATTTTAGAAATGAACTGATAGCCATCTAAACGGGGCATCATGAGGTCTGTTACAATTACATCAGGAGTGAGGCCACCTTCAATCATGCTTAAGGCTTCTTCACCATCTTCTGCTGTAATTACATCGTAGTTCCCTGACAGAATGATTTTCACCAATGTCCGGAACTCTTTGATGTCGTCAACTAAGAGAATTTTCTTTTTCATATAATTGTGGATGGCTGACGGTAGTTATTCAAGATAGAGAAACCAAATCAGCCTTATTTTTATGGCAAACGGATGCCGGTTAAACATTTTTATCTCCCAAAAAAAATTGCAAGAAGCGTGCCGAATACTCTAACGTTTTGTTTTTTAATCATATGTCTATTTTACAGATAGCTTTCTTTACCAATAATCTTCGAAAATGAATACCGGTTTCCTCACAATTTAGTAA
>SKOK01000024.1 GCA_007120085.1 Bacteroidales bacterium
CATGGAGTGCAAGTGTCATTTTTGCTTTGAATGCCTGGTTGCGGGGCATGAAGGGAGTGGAGAAGTCGCAAAAATATTTTGTCGGGTATCCGCCGCAAGGAACCCAAAACTGAAACGCAGGATGCAGAAACACCGTAATGACAGGGCTTGACCTGTCACCTGGCGGCTTGACCTGTCACCCAATGCTTAACCTGTCACTCAATGCTTAACCTGTCATCCCAAAAAAACAGAGCAATGGAAAAACAAACAAAACCTTTGGTCAGTGTGCTGATGACCACTTACAACAGGGAAAAATACCTGGCGCAGGCCATTGAGAGCGTGCTGGCATCCACATATGAAAACTTTGAGCTGCTGGTGGTTGACGACCAGTCGAAAGACAACAGCCTTGCGATTGCCCGTCAGTATGCTGAAAAGGATGCCCGGGTGAAGTCGATACTAAATGAGAAAAATCTTGGTGACTATCCGAATCGCAACAAGGCGGCTCAGCTGGCCAAAGGCAAGTATCTTAAATATGTGGATGCAGATGATGCCATTTACCCGCGCGGCTTAGAGGTGCTGGTTGAAGGGATGGAAGAGTTCCCGGAGGCTGGTTTTGGCCTGGCCAGCCTGCCGCAGGACAGCGAGCGGATGTACCCGTTCATATTGCAGCCCGCCGAAGCTTATAAAAGACATTATTTTGAGAAGCAATTGTTTCACAAGGCACCGCTGTCGGCCATCATTAGGAAGGATGCTTTTGAGGCGGTTGGCGGTTTTAGCGGGCGTCGCTTTCTTGGAGATTTTGAGATGTGGCATGTTTTGGCAGCGAAATACCCCGTCGTGCTCATGCAGCAAGGCGTGGTGTGGTATCGTGTGCACGAAGAACAAGAGATGCAGCACAACAGGACTGATTTCACCATCCCGTTTAAATATGTGCAGTGTGCCGAGGAGATGCTGCTGAAGGAGGGCTGCCCGCTGAATGAGAATGATCAACAAAAGGCGCTCAGGCAGGTGAAGTGGAACCAGGCCAGGTACATCCTGGGTGTGGGTAAAAACCATTCGCTGAAGGTGATGCATCAGCTGAAGAAAGAATCGGGGATGGGGTATGGCGAGATTTTGAGGAGAGTGCTGAAGAAGTAGTTTTTATGGATTTGCGGATTTGCAAATGAGTAAATTAGAAAATGTGCAAATGAGTAAATGTGCAGATGTGATTGGATGTTGGATTTTTGTTTAATCGTTTAAAAAATTGGATTGTCTAATTTAACCATGAACTATGAACCAGTAACCAGAAACCATGAACCATGAACAAAAATATTTAAACCCATGAAAGTAACCAAGGAAAAGATCATCGATGTGCTTTCAAATCCGTTCAAGATATTCATCTGGATGATTACGCGTTTGCCCTATTTCAGGTTTATCCGGCATACGCAGGATCAGAACGACAGGATATCCTTTGGCCGGTGGTACAAGCAGAAAGTGTTAGGATATAACCGTGAGGCTTACTGGCCGACACATTTTACCAGCCGCATTCTTGGTGCCCACAATATCCTGGTGGGTGTTGGTACCAATCCCGGGTTCATTCCCGGCTGCTATATCCAGGGCTCAGGCAAGCTCGTCTTTGGTGATTACACATTCCTGGCACAGAATGTGGGTGTGCTCAGCGGCGGTCACGAGATCTATAACCACATGAAGCAGTTTTCCGGTACAACAAAAATTGGCAGCTACTGCTGGATCGGGATGAATGCAGTGATACTGCCGGGTGTCGAGCTGGGTGACTTTACAGTGGTGGGCGCCGGCTCAGTGGTTACCAAATCTTTTCCTGAGGGCAATTGCGTGATTGCCGGAAACCCTGCCAGGTTCATAAAAAAGCTGGATCCGGATAAGCTTGTGAGGATGAATTACAAACATAAGTATCGCGGATACATTCGGGAGCACAAGTTTGAAGAATTCAGAAAAAAGAAGCTGAAAGTATAACAGAGTTTAAAACGTTCGATATGCCAAAGTCTGAAAGACCACTGGTTTCCATAGTTATCCCTTCCTACAGGGCTGAGATGTTTATTGCTGAGACACTTAACTCTGTTGTAAATCAATCGTATCCCTCGTGGGAAGCTTTTGTAGTGGATGATGGCTCAAACGATAATACAGTCGCCATTGCAAAAACCTATGAATCTGAAAAGCTCCGGGTGATCGTCCAGGAAAACCAGGGAGCCTGTGTTGCCCGCAATAAAGGATTGGCTTTAAGCTTTGGCAAATATGTTCAGTTTCTTGATGCAGATGATGTGTTGAGCCATGATAAGATTGAGCAGCAGGTGGAAGTGCTGGAGAAACACCCCGGGTGCCTGGCCATCAGTCCGACGGTTCATTTTATGGATGGGGAAGATTATATAACGATGGCACCACGCGAAGAATCGGCCTGGATTTTTGATACGGATGATGTGGTTGATTTCCTGGTGCGACTGTATGGCGGCTATGGGCCGAGGTGGATGGTGCAAACCAGTGCCTGGCTCACGCCCAAAGCCATCTGCGACCAGATCGGGCCATGGGATGAACGTTTGCTGATCAACCAGGATGGCGAATACTTTGCCCGTGCTGTATTGGCTGCCAAAGGAATCCGAACCAGTGGTGGTACAAACTATTACCGGCGATTTGTGTCGGGCGGCAACATTTCTGCGAAGTATAACAAAAGGGAAAACCTTGAAAGTGCGTTGCTTTCGTTGAGTAGCATTGACAAATACATCGCAGAGCACACCCAATCCGTAGCATACCAGCGTGCCATGGCCACCCTTTTCAGGGAAATGGCCATCAACGCCTACCCGATGTTCGGTGACCTTGTTGCGCAATGCGAACAGCGTGTACGCCAAAGTGGCCAAAAGCCAGACCTGCCGGTCATGGGAGGCCGCATCGTGGAAAATATCAAAAAAACACTCGGCTGGAAAGCCGCAAAGCAAATACGATTGTTAGTACATAAACTCCGTAATGACAGGGCCTGACCTGTCGCTACCATAGCTTGACCCGTCAGATCAGGACTTGACCGGTACTTTTTTGCATGACTTGTCATACCAAGGAGTGTTTTGTTAGTCAGGGACTTAACCCGTCATACCGGAGTTCGAACAGAAAACCAACAAAGAAATAAAACATGCAAAAACGGATTTGCATCCTTACTCAAAGCCATCTTTGCCGCAACCCCCGGGTGGTGAAGGAGGCCAATGCGCTGGCTGAGGCTGGCCACGATGTAACCATCCTCACCACTTTTTCTGATGCAAAGTTGCTGCAGGAAGATCAAAAGCTGATTGATACGGCGCGCATAAAGCTGAAGGGCGTTGTGAACATCATTCCTGGTGTGGCATCAAAAGCTTACCGCCTCAGGGAGCGGCTGAAGCGGCGGCTGGCCGGCGAGTTCATCGCCCGTCTCGGATGGGAGAATGTGTATGCCCTGGGCTACGACTACAGGGCTAACCTGAAGGCCGCCCTCAGGGAAGATGCTGATCTGTACACCTGCCACCAGGAGATCAGCACGGTGATAGGCTGTAAGCTGATGAAGCGCGGCCGTAAGGTGGCTTTTGACTTTGAAGACTGGTATTCACACGATTTGTTGCCGGAGGCCAACCGCACCCGTCCGTTGAAGTTGCTGGAGAAATATGAGCGCTACGCTTTACAGCATTCTCCGCTGGTTTACACAACATCAAACAGCATGGCCGTGGCAATGGCTGAGTTTGCCGGATCAGCAGTGCCCAAAGTCTTACACAATGTGTTTCCGCTGGCTGAACGCAAGTTGCTTGATGGTGCTTTCAAAGACCGTAAGGATACCGAAAGGCCATCCATACACTGGTATTCGCAAACCATCGGCCCGGGAAGGGGGCTGGAGTTCCTGACGGAGTCGCTGCACCTGGTTCATGTGCCGGTCGATCTGCATCTGCGCGGCAACCTCTTTGGTGATTTTGAAGAGCAGCTTCGAAAGAGATTTCCACACGAAAAAGGTCATCGCATATTTTTTCATGAGCTGGTACCTCATCATGAGCTGCTTTCACGCATTGCGGAGCATGACATCGGCCTGGCTACTGAAGAATACACGCCCGACAGCCGAAATCTGACCATCACCAACAAGATTCTGCAGTACCTTCTGGCAGGAATAGCTGTCGTGGCCAGCGATACCGCCGGCCAAAAGGAGGTGGCCGAAGCCGCCCCCGATGCAGTGGCATTGTTCAAAAACAAAAACAAGGAAAGCTTTGTGGCAGCACTCAACAGCTCTCTGAACAATCCCGACAAACTGAAGCAGGCAAAGATCAAGGCATTGCAGTATGCTGAAAATCAGTTATGCTGGGAACAGCAAAAACATAAGCTGGTAGCATGGGTGGAGGGTGTTGCAAGAGGTTAGATGTTGGAAGTTAGAAGTTAGAA
>SKOK01000158.1 GCA_007120085.1 Bacteroidales bacterium
CATCCTGACCGCCTTTGGAGGTGGATTTACCTGGGGTGCCATCTGGCTGAAGTGGGCAATTTAAGCCCAGGATGCCATCCTCTTCAAGCCAATCGCTTGCCTATTCTTTGTTCTTCGTGTCAATGCTGATCGTGACGGGGCCGTCGTTTACCAGGCCAATTTTCATGTATGCACCAAAAACACCTGGTACCACTTTGCAACCGCTTTCATTTTCCATCTTACTGATAAAAGCTTCATAAACCGGGATGGCATGATCAGGCTTGGCTGCCCTTATGTAGGAAGGCCGGTTGCCCTTTTTTGTGCTGGCATGCAAGGTAAACTGGCTGATCACCATCAACTCACCGCCAACATCCTGTACCGACAGGTTCATCACATCCATTTCATCATTGAAAATCCTTAGACGCGATATTTTTCCTGCCAGCCACTCAATGTCCTCCCCAGTATCTGCATCTTCAATGCCGAGAAGCACCACTAAGCCCTGCCCAATGGATGCATGATGCTGGTTATCAACTGCCAGATCTGCTTTTTCTACCTTTTGGATTACTGCTCTCATAATCAGAAATTAGAAATCAGAAATTAGAAATTAGAAATTTGTACCGGTAATCGTTCATCGTCGTGTGTCTTCGCCGAGGAGGATGTTTAAATAGTTTTCATATCTTGACAGGCTGATATTACCTTTTTCAACTTCTTCTTTTACCTTACAACCTGGTTCGTTGTAATGGGTGCAATTATCGTAGCGGCACTGGTTAAAATGCTGCCGCATTTCAGGAAAATAATGGCAAAGCTCCCAGGCTTCGAAGTCAACAAGGCCAAACTCCTTAATGCCCGGTGTGTCAATGATCATGCCACCGTTGCTAAGTGCAAACATTTCGGCAAAGGTTGTTGTATGCTTTCCTTTCTGGTGGGCTTCTGAGATAGATTGCACTTTTAGATTCAGTCCTGGCTCAATCACATTGATGAGTGCTGATTTACCTACCCCTGAATGTCCGGCCAGCAGTGATATTTTGTTTTTCAGCAGCTTGTCAAACAGTTCGATGTTAATCTTTTCTGTGGCTGAAACGCGGGTGCACGGATAGCCGGCTCTTTCATATATTCCTGATAGCTCATCAAGGTATGCAATGGCTTCCTGGCTTGATTTCAGCAGGTCATACTTATTAAAAACGATGGCTGCGGGGATGCTGTAAGCTTCACAAGTAACCAGGAAGCGGTCGATGAAGCCGGTGGATGTCCTGGGGTAGGCCAGGGTTGCAATGATGACGGCCTGATCGATGTTGGCAGCAATCACGTGGGTTTGTCTCGAGAGCTTCGTGGCCTTCCTGATGATATGGTTTTTACGGTCAAGGATTTCTGTAATGATCCCCTTGTCTGAGCCCTCTTCAAGGTCATAAGCCACCCTGTCGCCAACTGCTACCGGGTTGGTGGCTTTTGAGCCGGCAATCTTCAACCTGCCGCGCAAGCGGCAGTCAACAAAATGCCCTCCGTCGCTTAGTACGCGGTACCAGCTGCCGGTTGATTTAACAACTTTCCCTGTCAATATTGGTTCTTTTTTTGCGTTAATTATGCATCAATCGTCTGATAAAATTACTAAATTCGCGGAAACCTGCAATCAAGATGTCACTGGTAGTTGAAAATGTTACAAAAATCTATGGCCGGCAGAAGGCCCTGGATGCGGTTTCATTCCAGGTCAGACGGGGTGAAGTGCTTGCACTGCTTGGGCCTAACGGTGCCGGCAAGTCAACGATGATGAAGATCATAGCCTGTTACTTGCCACAAACTGCCGGGAAAGTCATTGTTTGCGGTTTTGATGTCTCACGGCAGCCGCTTGAAGTGAAGAAGCGGCTGGGTTATCTTCCGGAGCATAATCCGCTTTACCTGGATATGTTTGTAAAGGAATACCTGCGGTTTGTGGCCGGTGTGCATGGCCTCGGCCGCAATTCAAAGGCCCGTGTTGATGAGATGATTGCACTCACGGGGCTTACCGCTGAGTACAAGAAGACCATTGGGGCATTGTCAAAAGGATACCGGCAGCGGGTCGGCATTGCACAGGCACTTATCCATGATCCGGAGGTGCTGATTCTTGATGAGCCCACCTCAGGGCTTGACCCAAACCAGCTGGCAGAGATTCGCTCATTGATTAGGGATATCGGGAAAGAAAAAACCGTGATTTTGTCAACACATATTATGCAGGAGGTGGAAGCGGTTTGCAACCGTGTGATCATTGTGAACAAGGGCAAGATCATGGCCGATGCCCCTACCGGTGAGCTGCGCTTGTTACACAACGCAGGAAAGGCTTTACTTGTTGAATTTGATAAAGCGCCCGACATTCAAAAATTAAAAGCCATTGCAGGTGTTGCAGATGTTGTTGCTGAGGGGAGGAACGGCTTTCGTGTTTTTTCGCAAGGTGTTGATGATCTCAGGCCGGCGATCTTCCGCTTTGCAGTGGATCATGGCTTTACCCTCCTTACCATGACGCGGCAGGAAGACTCGCTTGAACAGGTGTTTCGCGAGGTAACGGATTGACGGCGGCAGTTTGCTGATTTTTGATTAACTTTGCCGGTTCTTTGCCCCCTGGGGCTGATTTAGTTTTTTAAATCACTGGATTTTTATGGGATATTTATTTACTTCCGAATCGGTGTCTGAAGGGCACCCCGACAAGGTGGCAGATCAGATCTCGGATGCCTTGCTCGACGAATTTCTGCGCCAGGACCCCGAGTCAAAGGTCGCTTGCGAAACAATGGTTACCACCGGTTTAGTGTTTTGTGGTGGTGAAGTACGGACCAATGCGTGGGTTGACATTCAGCACATAGTGCGCCATGTATTGACAAACATTGGATATACACGCTCCGAATATAAGTTTGAAGCTGAATCCTGCGGTGTGATTTCGGCCATCCACGAGCAGTCACCTGATATTTTCCAGGGTGTTGTGCGTCATAAAGAAGAGGAGCAGGGCGCCGGCGACCAGGGCATGATGTTTGGCTATGCCTCGCGCGAAACCGATGAATACATGCCGCTGCCACTCGATTTGTCACATATCTTGCTGCAGGAGCTTGCCGCGATTCGCAAGGAAGGTGTGTACATGCGCTACCTGAGGCCCGACAGCAAATCGCAGGTCACCATAGAGTACGATGAAAATAACCAGCCGGTGCGCATCGATACGATTGTTTTAAGCACCCAGCACGATGAGTTTATCAAGCCCGTGGACGACAGCCCCGAGGCCTTACGCGCCGCCGAGCATGCCATGCAACAGCAGATCAAACATGATTTTTACCAGGTACTTCTTCCGCGCGTGATCCGTGTTTTACCCAAACGGATTGAACCACTGTTTGAAAACGGGTTTAAACTGCTTGTCAACCCAACAGGTAAGTTTGTCATTGGTGGCCCGCACGGCGATACCGGCCTCACCGGACGAAAAATCATCGTGGATACCTATGGTGGCAAGGGTGCACACGGTGGTGGCGCTTTCTCCGGCAAGGATGCAAGCAAGGTGGACCGCTCAGCAGCCTATGCCGCACGACATATTGCCAAGAACATGGTGGCTGCCGGAATTGCTGATGAAGCACTGGTGCAGGTTGCCTATGCCATTGGCGTGGCCGAGCCGGTAGGTGTTTTTGTGAACACATTTGGAACTAAAAAAGTTAAGCTGAGCGATGGTGAGATTGCCGCAAAAATTCACGAGATCTGCGACCTGAGGCCCTTTGCCATCATCAAAAGGTTCGGACTTAAAAACCCCATCTTCCAGCGAACAACAACGTATGGGCACTTTGGCCGCACGCCTGTGAAAGAAACCATTGAGGTGTTTTATCAGGATGACAGCACTTTTGAAAAAGTTGAAAATGGTAAAACCCGTTACTTTAAAGAGGTGGAATACTTTGCGTGGGAAAAACTGGATTGCGTGGAACGCTTCAGAAATGCATTCGGTCTGTAGGACTAATCATTTTTTATTTTACCAATATTTTGCCCCTATCGGGGCAGTCCCGTAAGGCAAAATATTGGCAGATAGCTGTATTCTTTGCTGAGTTTGAAAACAAAACCACGGTCTTAAGAATTGCAAGGATTGAAAAATTTTGGTACTAAAAGTAGTTTTTTGTTGTTATCCTTTGCAGCACCTTGTCCGGTAGCAGATAGCGGGGAGACTTGCCTTCACTGATGGCTCTTCGGATTTGCGTAGATGAGATGTCGATGCGCGGTGCCTCAACCAGTTTTACGGCAGGGTGCGACAGGAAAGGGGAGTTTGTATGCCCTGGTCTGGGATAAACGTAAATGGTAACCAGCGACAACAACTCTTCATGATCCTTCCATTTATCAAAATCATCCAGATTGTCAGAACCAATGATCAGGATAAATTTGTGGCCAGGAAAGGTGCCCTGTAG
>SKOK01000077.1 GCA_007120085.1 Bacteroidales bacterium
AAGATGCTTTGGGACTTCACCCCTTTCAAATGGCTCGCAGCAAGTCTTCCCGGCCTTTACGAAAACCTGTTGAACATCGGCATCGACCTGAAAAGGACCATCTTTTACCATCCCGATTACCTCAAGTACCTGATGATCGTGATCCCGGGAAGCATCGCCGGCGACCTGGTGCTGGCCGGCCTGCGTGAAAAGACGGCCGCAAGGTATCATCCGGGTGAGAAAATATTCGGATTCATTGCCCTGGTTTTGCTGGCAAACATCTGCCTGAACCTCTGGGGCCTCATGAGCCGCAACATCGGGTTTGTGTGGATTATGAATATCATCTCGGTACTGATCCTGATGAAAGCCATGACCAAAGGCAGCTTCAGGCATCTTAGCAATATGCGTGCACTGCTGATGTGGAGCATTTTCTGGTTGCTGCTGGGGTTGGTGTTCGAGGCCTACCAGGGTGGAATAAAAAAAGATTCTGCCACCATTTCTTACTTTTTCATGACATCGGGCATGGCCGGCTTTTCGATCATCTTTTTCAAGATACTCGAGCCGGTATTCCAGCCTGGCAAACTGCTGGGCTTCATTGGGCAAACCGGCATGAACCCGATGCTTGCATACGTGGCTGCTGCTTACCTGGTGATGCCGGTACTCTATTTCGCCCAGGTGCTGCCATGGGTCGACCAGTGGCACGCGCACTGGCATTGGGCCGGCCTCCTGCGCGGCATAATTCTTACAGGTCTGGCCGTGCTCATTACCGTTTACAGTGTCAAACTTAAATACTATTGGAAAACATGATTTGAATGAGTGGTTTTCTTAATGTCATTTTTTGTTACACAGAGAACCACGGAGAAGACACAGAGGGTCACAGAGGAAGCTTTACTGTTTATAATGAGTGGTTTAGAAATTAGAATTTGTAAAATCATAAAGAAATATGCAACCAAACGCTACACATTTTTACATTCAATGGGGTCGAGTACAGCATTATGAATCTCTGTGTAACTCTGTGACTCCTCTGTGTAACTCTGTGTAATTAAAATTTTAGCAATGTAATGAAGAAAGTACTTTTTATCGTCCTTGGGATCTTTTTACTGGGCTGCGAGCCGCAAACAACGAAAGATGAAAGCCCCCGCTACATCATGGGCTACAACGAACCCGTGCGCGGGGTGTGGCTCACCAACGTAGCCAGCGACGCCCTTTTCACCCCGGAGAATGTGGCAAAAGCAGTTGAAAAGTGCCACCAGCTTGGCATCAACACCATTTTTGTGGTCACCTGGAACAAGGCCATGACCATGTACCGCTCGCAGATCATGAAAGACTTCACCGGCTATGAGATAGACCCGGAGCTGGACCCGCACAACACCGGCCGCGACCCCCTGCAGGAGGTCATTGACGAAGCCCAAAAATACGGCATCAAAGTGATCGCCTGGTTTGAGTTCGGCTTCTCTTCTTCCCACGAGGCAGATGGCGGCATCATCATCGAGAAAAAACCGCATTGGGCATCCCTCGACGTGAACGGCAAACTGACCACCAAGAACGGCTTCGAATGGATGAACGCCTTAGACCCAGAGGTACAGGACTTTATATTGTCGCTTGTGCTGGAAGTAGTCGAAAACTATGATGTTGACGGCATCCAGGGCGACGACCGCCTGCCGGCCATGCCATCGGAAGGAGGATACAACCCCGCCGTGATCGAGGCCTTTAAGAAAGACAACTTCGGGATGCCCCCGCCCGACTATCACAAAGACTACAACTGGGTGCAGTGGCGCGCCGAAATCCTCAACGACTTCATGAAACGCCTCTATGAAGAAGTGAAAGCCATTGATCCGGATTGCATCGTATCCATGTCGCCGAGCATATTTCCCTGGTCAAAAGAAGAATATCTGCAAGACTGGCCCACCTGGATCAATTTCGGATACGTGGATATGCTCGTACCCCAGGTGTATCGCTATGACTCTCTGTTTTACCGTTCTACACTCGAAGCTACGATCGGTTACATACTACCAGAAAAGCGGCACCTCATGTATCCCGGTGTGCTCATCAGGGTCGGCGACTGGCAGGCCTCGCACGCCTATCTTCGTTTCAAGATGGAAGAGAACCGCCGCAAGGGCTTCGATGGCGAAGTATTTTTCTTTTATGAAGGGCTTGACAAGTACACCGATATGCTGAACGATTTTTATAATATCCAAAACAACTGAATATGGCAACATTCCAGGCAATAGCGCTGCTGCTCGTTTTCATCCTGATCACCGGCATGATGTCGAAACGGATCTGGCCGGCCCTGCTCGCCATGCCCATCCTTGCCGTGCTGATCTCCCTCATTGCAGGCATCAAACCCGATGATATTTTTCATTATGTGATCGGCGAAGGCTCACTCAGATTGGCTGAGCCCATCATCATCTCCATGTTTGGGGGTGTGCTGAGCGTGATCATGCAAAAGACAGGCATCGCCGAAGGATTTATCAAGAAGGGGGCTGAGCTCTCAGGCGATAACCCGCTGGTGATCGCCTTCGTGATGTTCCTGTTTGTGATCATGCTGTTTACAACGCTTGGCGGCCTCGGCGCGATGATCATGGTAGGGGCCATCGTTCTGCCCATACTCACATCCGTTGGCATCAGCAGGCTCACAGCGGCCGTGATCATGCTGATGGGCGTGAACATCGGCGGCATGTTCAACGTAGGCAACTGGGCACTATATATGACCTCACTCAACCTCAGCCAGCAGGAAGTCGTTCGTTTCATCCTGGTTATCTTTGTAATTGTATTCATCGGTTCACTCACTTATATCATCATTCAGCTCTACCGCGACGGATTCAATCTTTCATTTCGTAACATTTTCAAAAGCGTTGGTGTGATCGCGCTGCTTGCTGCCGCCATTTATGGCGCAGTCAGGTTAAGCGGAACCATAGAACTCAGCGAAAACATGCAGCATATTTTGTCCATTGCAGGCAAGGTAATCTTTTACGTCTTCCTTGCGGCGATGCTGGCGCTGTTTCTGCATGCTGCATACCGGGCCTTCAGTCACCGCAACAAGCGAAGCAATCCTTTGCACTGGACAGCCATCTTTACGCCCATCATTCCACTCATACTGATACTGTTTTTCCGTGTGAACTTCATGTCGGCATTCATTCTCGGCATCGCCTATGCATACTTGATCACATACAAGCGCGACAACATCAGCACATTGATCAAATCACTCATTGAAGGATCAGCAGTAGTGTTACCGGCGGTCATACTGATGTTTGGCATTGGCTGGCTGCTTGTATCGGTGATCGGCCCGTCGCAAATGCCGGAAGGTTATCTGCTTGCCAATTACGGCACAGAGATCTGGCCGGTGCGGGAGCTGATGGTACCTTTTGTTGAACGCATCATACCATCTACCGGTTTAATGTATGTAATCACCTTCGTCATCCTTGCACCACTGGCTTTATACCGCGGTCCGTTGAATGTATGGGGCATGGGCTTTGGCATTGCATCAGTAATGATGGCCGCCGGAATGCCGTCAGGGGCTATACTCGGCATCCTTTGGTCTGTCGGACAGCTGCAAGGCATCTCCGACCCAACGAACCTGCAAAATGTCTGGATCGCCAATGAAATGAAGGTCAATGTGCAGAAAATCCTGTACAACACCCTGCCCTACTCCTGGATATTTGCACTCCTAGGCCTGATAGCCGCAGCCATCATGTATTTTTAAAGATTGTTGACTTATGAGAAAGATAAAGATAGGAATTGACGTTGGCGGCACCTTCACACACGCCGTTGCTGTGGATGTGGAAGATTTTTCTATTATCGGAAAGGCCTGTGTGCCAACCACGCATAACTCAAAGCAAGGAGTTGCTGAAGGCGTGGTCTCTTCCATGCTCGATCTTATCAAAGAAGCTGGGGTACAAGCCGAAGAAGTGATTCTTATTGCCCACTCCACCACCCAGGCTACCAATGCCCTGCTTGAAGGTGATGTTGAACCCGTTGGCATCATCGCGCTGGGCAAGGGACTGGAAGGCAGACTGGCCAGAGGCCAGGCCTTCCTCGATGATATCCTGCTGGCACCGGGAAAACTGCTGCCGGTGCACTTCAAATACATCAATACTTCAGAAGAAGTAACCAAAGATCAGATCAGAGATGTAGTAAACGAGCTTCACAAGCAAGGAGCTGCTGTGTTTGTTGCCACTGAGACCTTTGGTCCCGACGACAACAAACACGAAAAAATGGTTGTGGAAGTTGTTGAAGAGATGGGATTTATGGGAACGGCAGCATGCGACCTGTCACAGCTCTATGGCATCAGGGTCAGAACCCGGACAGCCATTGTGAATGCCAGCATGATGCCCAAGATGATTGAAACAGCCAATCTTACCGAAAAAGCAGTGAGAGAAAGTGGCATCAATGCGCCGCTCATGGTGATGCGTTCAGATGGGGGTATCATGGACATCACAGAAATGCGCAAGCGACCAATCCTTACGATGCTTTCGGGGCCGGCAGCGGGCGTGGCTGCCGGACTGATGTATGCGCGCATCTCTGATGGCATCTTTGTAGAAGTTGGAGGTACATCCACTGACATCTCAGTCATAAAAAATGGGATGCCACAGGTTAAAACGGCCCAGATCGGCAATAACAGGTTAAGCGTAAAAACCATTGACGTACGGACCATTGGCGTGGCCGGCGGTTCCGTGCCCAGGATTGATAAAAACAAGGTTGTGGATGTCGGCCCACGGAGTGCCCACATTGCCAACCTGTTGTATGCAGCCTATACGGAGCACACTGACTTCTCCAGCATCGAAATTCAGCAAATGCAACCCAAGCAGGGCGACCCGGCCGACTACCTCCGGGTAAGAAAGGCCGAAGGCGACTTCACCATCACACCCACCGAAGCATCCTACTACCTTGGACTCGTAAAAGAAACCGGGCACGGCGCTGCCAATATGGATGCAGTGAAAAGTGCTGTTGAAGCGGTTGCTGCGAAGATGCAAATGCCGCCGGAGAATCTTGTGGAGGAGATATTGACAAACACATCGCAAAAGGTGGATGCCATTATCAGGTCGCTGATCAGGGAATACAAGCTGGACAAAGACTTTGCCATACTGTACGGCGGTGGTGGCGGTGCCAGCTCACTGGTGCCACACGCAGCCGGCTACATGAAGATGAAGCACAAGATCGCAAAGGATGCCGAAGTGATATCTGCCATCGGTGCGGCGATGGGCATGATTCGTGATACCGTGGAAAAGAGCATCATCAATCCCTCAGAAAATGACATCATAAGGATCAGGCAACAGGCGTCCGAATCCGTTATCAGCATGGGCGCAAGGCCCGAAACCGTGGAAGTGCAGGTGGAGGTTGACAATGCCAACAAAAAGGTGATAGCCATCGCCATGGGTTCGAGCGACCTGCAAACCCGTGATCATACAAAAGATCTTAGCGACGTTGACCTCCGGAGCATAGCATCTGAAGCGCTAAAAGCAAAGAATGGGCAAATAGAAGAGTTTGGCAAAACAAAGCTGCTGTCGTTACTCGGGTATCGAAAAACCGTCAAGCACTTTTTTGGCCTGATGAAAGAAACGCGACAGCCCGCAGTGATCATTAACAGGGATGGCACCATCAAACGGAAATTTGATGATGTCACCTTCGAGGTGTCCACTGTTTCCCGGGCCAAAACAAACATCAGCACACTGGTGGAAGAGCTTCGCTCCTATGGCGATGGCGGAGAGCTGATGCCGGATGTGTTTGTGATGGTTTCAGGAAAGATCATTGACATGTCGGGGCTGATCGAACTTTCGCAGATCTTGTCGCTGGTAGAGCTTGACCTGAAAGACATTGACCCTGAAGAACCTGCAGTCGTTATGGCGGTGAAAAAACGGTAAAATACAGTTTACAGTTTACAGTTTACAGTTTACAATTTACAGTTTGCAGTTTGCAGTTTGCAGTTTACAGTTTACCGTTTGCAGTTTCTAGTCTCTGGTTTCTGGTTTATGATTTATGGATTATGAATATTGCATATTGAATTCGATCTCAACTTATAATCCCGGGCTAGCGCAAAGCACAATAAAAACAAACGAATAACAATATTTCACATGGATCATTTTTTTGATACAATCATATGGGGGCCATCGCTTGAGGGCATCAAAACGGCCGTCGAACTGAAGCAGCAAGGTCAAAAGGTGCTGCTTGCCGGCAAGTTTGGGTTTCCGGGTGGCAAAACAACCGAATCCCTGGCATCACTTTTCATGACTGAACAATTTGATGAAACGGCCTTTTTAAAGCGCTTTCTTAAAAGTGTCAGAAAACAACGATATGGCGTGTTATTTCAGAACCAGCAGTGGTTATTAATGCATCCGGAAGCCATAAAGAGGGCATGCTGGGAAATCCTCAATGCACAAGGTATCGAATTGCTTTTTCATGTGGTTCCACTGGAAGTAAGAAAAGATAGCGATCTGCATGACCTACGTGTTTTTGGCCGTGAAGGTGAGATTGAGCTGACAGCAGGACGGCTTTTGGATGCATCTGACGACCAACTGATTTCAAACATGTCAGGTGGGGCGGGAAACCATGATCTGGCAATCAATGCTTTTTTCAAGGGGTCGTTGCCTTTCGACATGCCCGGATTCAACATTACGAGGCGTTTCGAAACAGCAATTGGAACATACATAAACAGTTCGGTAAAAAATGTTGCATATGCTGAGCTGGAAAATACATTTAACCGCGAACTTGACAGGCTGTCAAAAGAGACATGGAAAAAGTACAACGCCCGGATACTGATGATCCCTGTTTATCCTGAAATTAAACCACTGAATGTTAACAAATAACGCCATGCACCCTTTTTTCAAAAAAACACATAAGGGCTTGATCGTTTCCTGCCAGGCAGAGGGTGATTCACCGTTCAACAACCCGCAGGGACTCGCTGCATTTGCCATATGCGCACAGATGGGTGGTGCAGCAGCCATTCGCACGGAAGGCATCCAAAAAGTGCAGGAGATAAAAAACAAGGTGTCGCTTCCGCTCATAGGACTTGTTAAATCTGGTTTTGATGATGGCTATGTACGCATCACGGGTACAGAAAAGGACGTAAAGGATTTGCTGGATACGGGCTGCGACATGGTTGCCATAGATGGCACTTCCAGGCTTCGTGAAAAAATGACCGGGCCTGAGTTTATTGCTATGGTCAAAAACAAGTACCGCGTGCTGGTGATGGCTGATATTGCAACAAAAGAAGAAGCCATTGCATGCTATGAAGCCGGAGCAAACTGCATATCAACCACACTGAGCGGATACACACCTGAAACCGTGTCGCAGGAGTTGCGTGGCCCGGATTTTGTTCTTTTGGATTCTTTGGTAAAGGATTTGGGCGATCACCTGCCCATAATTGCCGAAGGACGTTTCAACACACCGGAGTTGGCAAGGCAGGCAATAGATTTAGGCGCATGGGCGGTGGTAACCGGCACTGCCATCACCCGACCTCAAACAATAACAAAATGGTTTTATGATGCAATCAACAAAAACATATGACATCGTAGTGGCCGGTGCAGGCATTGCCGGCATTTCTGCAGCAGTAAGGGCAGGCAGCATGGGGTGCTCCGTGCTGCTTATTGAGCATTATCCCTTTGCAGGAGGCATGTCCTCTGCGGGCATGGTATCCCCTTTCATGAAATCGGTTACAGGAGGCAAAAACCTTGTGCTTGGCATCTACCGCGACCTCGAGCTGGGCATGCGCCAGATCGGCGGGATGATTGACAATGGCTTTTACTCGTGGGCATTCCGGTCAGCAGCCAATGAATTGCTCGTAAAGAACGGTGTTGACATCGCCTTTAACGCTGACGTGATCAGGATAACCAAGGAAGGGGAAAAAATCAACAGTCTTGACCTGATCACACCATCAGGCGTGCAAAGGGTCCATGGTGAACAGTTCATTGACACCACCGGCGACGCCCAGCTCGTTGCCCTGGGCGGATTCTCCTGGGAAAAAGGGGATGCAAAAACCGGCAAGCTGCAAGCATTAACACTGTTTTTCAGGATGGGGGGCATTGACGTAAAAAAAACTGCTGCTTACACAAAGCAGCATCGTCAAGACTTCCTGGAATGGATGGATTTTAATTATGACTTCTCACGCATCATCTCCATTGCCGGTTACAAAGGACTCATCAAAAAGGCCAAAGGAGAAAACCGTTTCCCGGAAGATGTGGATTACGTGTTCTTCACAACCCTTCCCGAGTCGGGCGAGGGGGCTTTCAACACAACCAATATCCTGGGCATAGACCCTTCCACATCATCATCACTCACTGAGGCAGAAAGAGTGGGTCATGAGCAGGTGGCACAAATTGTTGATTTCCTTAACAATGATGTACCTGGTTTTGAGGATGCCTATCTCATCGATACTGCCACCCAGGTGGGTGTTCGCGAAACACGTCGGGCAATATCCCAATACATGATGACAGGTGAAGACATCCTGAATGCTGCAAAGTTTCCGGATGTCATTGCCAGGGGATGCTATGGCGTTGACATCCACGGCCAGAAAGGTGAAAAAAGCCGCATGGACGAGCTCCGGGAAGGTGCATGGTACGACATTCCCAGGCGATCGATCAGGGTCATGGATGCAGACAACCTGCAGGTGGCCGGCCGCTGCATCGGTGCTACCCGCGAAGGCCACGCCGCCCTGCGCATACAACCCACAGCATCAGCCACCGGCGAAGCCTGCGGCGCAATTGCCGCACTCGCCGTAAAAACAAACCAACACCTGGACCAGGTCCCATACGAACAAATTAAAAAAATCCTCGATCACAACATTGAATGATAAATAATCCGCGCTAATCCGTTCAATCCGACCAATCTGTGGAAAAAACAACCTGTGTTAATCCGTTTAATCCGTGTAATCTGTGGTAAATAAATCAGTGGAAAACAAATCAGTGGAAAAGCCTGCGATTGTCTTTGGCACCGACGGCTGGCGCGGCCTCCTCGGCACCGAAGTCAATATGGATAACATTCAACGCGTTGCCCAGGCCTTTGCCACCTACATCACCCAAAATGGTAAAACCCTGAAAGTGGTGATTGGTTACGACGGCCGCACCCAGTCCGACGCTTTTGCCAGTACATTTGCAGAAGTCATCAGTGGAAATGGCATCGAGGTATTGCTTTCTGATGCCATCATCCCAACACCTGTCGTTTCCTTTACCTGCCGGTCAGCAAATTGCGACGCAGGTGTCATGATCACTGCCTCACACAATCCTCCTGAATATAATGGACTGAAATTCAAGACAGCACAAGGAAGTCCCTTCGCCACTGAAGAAACGGCGAAGGTAGAATCACTGATAGACACCCAACCCGTCCAAAGATCAACCAGGGGCATCAGCAAAATCAATTTGCTTGCCCCCTACCTTGATCACATTGAAAACCTCATCGACTTTGACGCCATCAGGCAGGCCGGGCTTTGTGTTGCCATTGACTCAATGGCAGGTGCGGGCATGAGCATTCTCGAAAAAGCATTACTAAAACACGGAATAGATGCCAAAACAATATACGGCCAGGCCACACCAAATTTTTCAGGCCGGCTGGCAGAGCCCATTGAAAAAAACCTCAAGCCACTAAAACTCCTGCTCAAGCAATTCAATTTTTCAGCTGGAGTGGCCACCGATGGCGATGCCGACCGGCTAGGTGTATTAACCGGCAGCGGCAAATGGATGAACATCCAGGAATGTATCTTGTACCTTTCTGCTTATTATATCAACAGTCGAAAGGTGAAAGGGCCCATTGTCAAAACGGCATCGGTCACCAGCAAACTCAACCAGCTCTTAAACATAAATGAAAATGAAATTATTGACGTGCCTGTAGGCTTCAAGTATGTGGCCGAAGCCATGATGCAGCACCAGGCAGCCTTCGGCGCTGAAGAATCTGGAGGATTTGGCTTCAGGGAGCACATCCCTGATCGCGATGGCATATTTTCAGCACTGGTCTTTTTAGAGATGATGGCAAAAGAGGGGTTCAACAGCCTCGACGAGTTTCTGAAAGCAAAGCGCAGTGCCCACGGCAGCATTCATTATGCTAGGACAGACATCAACAATGATGATCCTCAACGACACCAGGTATTGCCGAAACTGCTTACTGAACCACCGCGACAGGTTGACGTCTTTAAAATCGTGGATATCACTATTTTTAAAAATAGCAGGGGGCTCATAAATGGAGTGAAATTCCACCTGGAAGGAGTCACCAGGTGGCTGCTGATCAGGGTTTCGGAAACCGAGCCCATCATCAGGATCTATGCAGAAGCAGAAACACCAGGTGAGGTAAAAAGCCTGCTGGCAGCCGGCAAAAACCTGTTCTTTGCCGATTGCCGATGACCGATTGTTGATTGCCGATGGTCGATTGTCGATGACCGATTGCAGACGTGTTTCTAACAGTAGTGACAGGGCTTGACCTGTCAAACCGAAATCAATATAAAAGAAACCTATATGATAGTTAACCATACCCAAGTAACCAACAACCTCATGAAGCACCAGGGAACGTTTGCCGAAGTGCACAACCCCTCCTATGTGTTTCCGGCTATCGAATACTACCCGCTTGCGCCACCATTAAAACATGTGAATGAATTAAAAGTGGCCCTTATGGATATGGATGGTACAACCACCACCACAGAGGTATTGTGCATTCATTCGCTGGAAATGATGCTCAGGAAAATGAGTGGCAAAATGAGCAGGGACGATTGGCAGGGCGTTGATCACGACAAGGACCTCCAACACATCATTGGCAACAGCACCACCAAACACGTTGAATACCTTTTAATAAAATATAAGGATCTGATTTGTGAAATGCATGCTTTTGAATCCTTCATCCAGGCGGTGGCTGAAACCTTGAAACATGGACAGGATGAAACCCGTAAAGATGAAGTCACTCAGAACATCAGGAAGTTGGGGCTTAAAGGCATACTCAACGACATCCATTCAGGCACCGGTGTTGACAAACTCATCACTAAATACAGAAAACATGCCGGTGAGATAGCGTTTGCCATGCTTGTCAACATCGGAATTGACATATACTATGCCACCTACCATCACATTCTTGGGCAGTTGAAAGCCGGAGAATCAGATGCCGTAAGAAAAGAGGTATCCGGATTTAGTGGCCTGACCGGCAAGCTGATTGCACCAATGCCCGGCATACCACTGATGATTCCCCTGGTAAAAGGCTGGCTTGGTAATGAGGCGGCACATTTCGGCGAGCAGCTTATTGAAGACTACCAGCAGAAGACTGAAAGGTCTGTGAATAATGAACATAAACCATTGATTATAAAAAAGCTGGCCATATTGGGAGAATATTTTGAACGATCTCCGGCAAAGGTTGGACTGGTAACCTCATCGATAGCCTATGAGGCAGACATTGTGATCAGGGAAGTGATCAAGGACATGGCTGACACAATCACCAACAGCCCATTAAGCAGCGTGCGCAAAGAACACATCCTGCATGCTTATGAAGACTATCACAGGGTATATGATGCTTTTGTAACAGCTTCTGACTCGAGTGAGATCAGGCTCAAGCCGCATCGCGACTTGTACAGCATCGCCCTGCATCGAACAGGGTTAAGTCCGGCGGACTTTGACAAGGTACTTGGCTTTGAAGACAGCCAGAGCGGCACTATAGCCATTCGCGCCGCCGGCATCGGCTGCTGCATTGCCGTACCTTTTGCACAAACCGCCTCGCATAACCTGGAAGCCGCCACGCACATCCTGCCCGGCGGCATCCCGGAAGCAATCATCGACCACAGCTTGTTTATTCGTTGAAAGATTGTTTAATTGTTGAATCGTTGAATTGTTTAATCGTTTAATTGTTGAATTGATTAGCAATCAAAACCCCAGAAACCAGAAACCAGAAACCGTGAACCCGTAACAATGAACCCACAACCATGAATCCTAAAAAAGTTTTTCACGTCATCTCCAACACTCACTGGGACAGGGAATGGCGTTTCCCATACCAGCGTAATCGCCAGATGCTCGTTGACATGATGGATGCTGTGCTTGACATCCTTGATTCAGAGCCGGAATACAGGGCTTTCCATCTCGACAGCCAAAGCATTGTATTAAAAGATTACCTGGAGATCAAACCCCAAAACAGAGACCGAATCATCCGGTTGACAAAGGCAAACCGCTTGCTGCACGGCCCCTGGTACATCCTGCCGGAAGAGTTCCAGGTGGGCGGCGAGAACCTCATCCGCAATTTGCTGCTGGGCCATAAAACGAGCAAACAGAACGGGGGCGTTTCCAAGATCGGCTACTCCCCCTTCAGCTGGGGCCAGATATCACAGCTTCCGCAGATTTATAAGCAATTCAGCATTGACCTGATCATGTTTTACCGCGGCATCAATGCCATCGACAGTCTGAAAGCCGAGTTTATGTGGGAAGGAGCTGACGGCACCAGGATGATCTCATCACGATTCAGCACCATGCCACGCTACAACTTTTACTTTTACATCTATCGACCTGCGGTTCACAATCAGGATTTTGGCGACGTGGAGCACCATTGGAACAAGGAATCAACCCTCTTTCACTTTGCCGATGCCTTGCAAAACAGCGAGGATTACTTTATTATCTCCCCACACAAGGCATATTATCCGGAAACAATTGAACAGCAGGTGAAAAAGATCATCACCGACCAGGCTGACGACTTTACCACGCCACACATAATATGGATGGAAGGCCACGATTCTTCCGGCCCGAACAGGCAAACCGTTGACATCATCAGGGACATCAGAAATAAGTTCCCGGAGCTTGACGTGCGCCACTCAACCCTCGAAGAATATGCCCGCCTGGTGAAAGAGACTGCAGATGCTGACAATCTGAAAGTCGTGTGGGGTGAAAGACGCAGCTCGCAAAACAACAGACGCTGCGGCAACCTTTTCGGGTACACCACCTCCGCCAGGATGTACCTCAAGCAGGCCAACTTTGATGCAGAACGTTGGATACAGTATTATGCAGAGCCATTCAACATCTTCTCAGCCATGGTTGGGCGCAACATCAACGACCAATACCCGGAAACCGCCTGGGAGCTGATCGTGCAAAACTCAGCACACGACTCCATCGGCGGCTGCTCACTCGACCGCATCCATGAAGATATGATGATGCGCTATACGCAAGCCAGTGAAATATCCAAAGGCATCTTTGAGCGCGCCATGAAGCATCTGCTGCCCAAACTTAGCACTGCCGGTTTTGGTGAATCCTCTGACGAGCAAGTTTTTGTCACCGCCGTAAACCCAACAAACTTTGAACGCACTGGTATCATTGAAGCCTTCGTTGACATTCCCAAAAGCTTGGATACCGGCGATTTTGACATTACAGATGCCAATGGAAAAACACTCACAAAGGATATCATCTCGGTGAAGGCACATCAGCCGGTTCTTGAGCACATGATCAACCGTCCGATGTACCTGGACATGATGCGCTACCACATCTACCTGCAGCTTGAGAAAGTTCCGGCATTCGGCCTGAAAACATTCGTGGTAACACCCTTGGCTGCCAAGCGGAATGAAGCGCCTGATAAACCTGATAGCGCGCCTGGTAAACCTGAAAGCCCACCCGATGAAATCACACTGGAAAATGAATATCTCAAAGTTGATGTGAACCCTGATGGAACGCTGAACGTCAAAGACAAAAAGCAAAACCATCAATACGATGGCATTGCGTACTTTGAAGACCACGGTGACGGTGGCCATGCATGGGTTTTGGAAAAAGTGGAACCGGTTATCACTACAAAATATTCAAATGCCCATACCTGGAAAAGTTTTTCAGGAAAAGCCTGTAACGAGATCACCATTGAGCATAATATGATGCTCCCAAAAGACTTGTCAGCAAGGCAGCAGGGCAGCAATCATTTTACTGAAAACAATATTGTGATGCGCGTGGGTTTGGGAAATACGCACAAGCATCTTACGCTTGACATCAAGGTCAATAACACAGCTGAAAGTCACAGGCTCAGACTGATGATCCCATCAAGGCTGAATGCGGCGCACTCACACGGTGAAGGGCAGTTTGATGTTGTTGAAAGAAACCTGGAAAGGCCTGACACCGCCGACTGGATTGAACAGCCCATGTACGACTTCCCGATGCATCATTTTGTGGATGTCAGCGATGGCAAGAGTGGAATTGCAGCCCTCGTGGACGGATTAAAAGAGTATGAGGTGCTGGATGACAAGGATAAAACCCTGGCCATCACTCTGTTCAGGACATTTGAATACAAAATAAACCCGGCTGCGCCGCAAGATTATTCTTATGAAAAGGGAGCACAGATGCTGGGTAATTCCAGCTACCGGATGGCAATCTTTCCACATAAGGGCGACTGGCATGCAGGGAAAGTTTACAGGGAAGCCTTCCTGTTCAACTATTCGCCAAGGTTGATACAAAGCAACAAGCTGAACGGGCACCTCGGGCACCAGGCGCAAATGATGAAGATCTCGCCAGAAGCACTGGTGTTCAGCACACTGAAAAAGGCTGAACACATAGATGGCAATGCCTTTGTGCTGAGACTGTATAATCCAACCAAAGAGATATTGAACGGAAATGTGGCATTCCTGCAAAAGATCAACGATGTTAAGCAAGTTAACCTTGAAGAAGCTCCGGCAGAAAAAATTGACTTAAACGATGATCACAGTTTCAGCATAAATATAAAACCGGCAAAGATTGAAAGCTATTTAATCACATTCTAAAAAATAAATATACACATGATTAAAAATAAATACGGCTATTTTACTGAAGATCAGAGAGAGTTTGTAATTACGAGGCCTGACACACCCAGACCGTGGTTCAATTACATCTGGAATGAAAAATATGCCGGCCTCTTATCGCACACCGGTGGTGGTTTTTCATTTGCTGAAACGCCACGCGACAATCGCATCTCAAGAATGCGATACAACTGCCTGCCGTGGGACAGACCCGGCCGCTATGTGATCTTAAAAGATACCGAAACCGGC
>SKOK01000183.1 GCA_007120085.1 Bacteroidales bacterium
AATGGATGTTAGAAGTTAGAAGTTAGATTTTCTTTTTTCTAACCTCAAACCTCTAACTTCCAACCTCGGGTTTGCATAATCATCCCCCTGTGTGTCAAAAGCTTTGGCATGGGTGTTTCATGTGTTGATAATACGACCTTTCCATGTGTTTTTTCTTTTGTGTCGGTTGTAGATGGCTTTTATGATCATGATGCAAAAAACAATTTGCTGCACGGGAGCCAAAATTGTATTAACCAGTACGTTTTGCTTGCTGATGTATGCCACAAGAGCTCTAAGGAACAGGGATGCTGCCAGGTATGTAAGGCTGGCTGTTGCTCCAAATGCCAGGTAAACAGGGATCACGCCAAGGGTTGTGATCAAGAGCATGACAATGGATAATGGGATGCTGTTTCCGAAAAAAGCAAGCACGTTTTTTGAGAATCCCCCGATGGCTTCTTTCAGGCTGCCATACATTCGGCATTTGATCTGACCATTGCTCAAAAGGGTGTGTGTGCGTAGCTTTTGGTGCTTCATGTATTTCGCGATGGAGATATCTTCAACTGCATGGTTTTTAAAGCGTTCGTGAAATTGCATTGGCCTGTAGGTTGCTGCCCTGAATAGCATGTGCTGGCCATTGGCTGCCGCCAATGCCGGGTTGGCAGATACCCGGGTAAGGATTAGGGGGAGCAGGCTCACCAGCACCCAGTTCATGATCGGTACGCTGACTTTTTCGCCCCAGCTTTCCATGATTTGTTGTGGGAAGATGCTCAGCAATTCCAGTCTATGCTTTTCAAAGTACGCCACGGCATCAGAAATAAGTGTTTTCTCAACGCGCACGTCTGCATCCATAAAAAGAAGATATTCACCTGTGGCGTGTTTTGCCAGCTGGTGGCATCCAAAGTTCTTGCCCAGCCATCCTTGTGGCAGCCCCGATCCCCGCAACAGCCTGATGCGCGCATCTCTTTTTTGATAGGATAGCACAATGTCAGGGGTGCGGTCTTCTGACAGATCGTCATACACAAT
Organism: Bacteroidales bacterium; assembly: GCA_007120085.1. Lineage (GTDB taxonomy): Bacteria > Bacteroidota > Bacteroidia > Bacteroidales > UBA7960 > PUPG01. The sequence goes on from SKOK01000183.1 coordinate 1,003, forward strand.
TGCTTCCCATGACTGATATTCTTGTTCCAGCAATCCTTCGAGCAGGTGCTTGATGTTGTGTGCCTCGTTGCGGGCAGGGATCAGCACGGATACTTTTGCAATGCCCGAAGGTTTGCAGCGCGGCAACCATTGGCGCGTAAGCAGGTTCGCGGTTGCAATCAACAAGCGCACTGCAAGGAAAATAATAATTGCAAAAGCCAGATGTGTCATGACTAACAGATATAAATCTTACAAAAAAGCAGCATGCCAATTGGTAAGTTGCTTTTTGGTAAGGCAATCATTGTTTGGTTATCTTGTCTCCGTGTTAAGTTAAGCATGGCGCAACATTTATTATGAATTTGCATCCTGCATACTTATAGCCCTTTTATGAAACTCATTATAAGCTGTTTCCAGGGTTTTTGCGTCTTTGATGAATTGGACGGCATTGTTATCAGCAGGCAAGCCATCCGCTGGATGATCAGTCTGACCGTATTCTTTGTGCTTATAAATAATTTCACTGCCGGCACTTTCCAGGTATATGTCAAGCCCGGGGCGTGGTGATGAAAAATAGTCGGTGAGTGCGGCCATGAAAACGATTTGTATGTTGGGAGGGGACTCCTGTATAATGCGAAACCAGCCTTTTTCAAAGGTGAGCGGTTGCCTGTGCAAAGACTGGAAGCGGCCCTGGGGGAAGAGCACCAGTAAATTGCCGGGATCGTTAAGGATGGAAGCAGCATAATGAAGGGATTCGATGGCACTGCGGCTGCTCTTCCTGATTGAAAAAGCGCCGAGGCGGCTCAGGAACTTCCGCTTTGCAAGCTGTTCTTCGTCCATCATGAGATGCAGCTTGCGTTTAAGCACTTTGATATTGACGTGCCGCGCAATAAAACCGTCCCACCAGCTGAAATGGTTGCCAATGAGAAGTATCGGGTTGCCGTTGTCGGTGAAGTTGCTGTGTATCCTGATGTGTCTGAATGCAAGCCGTATGTGCACCCACAGGTAGGCTCCGAAAAAATGTTCATGAAACGGGTGATGTTCAGCTTTGATCATCAGAAAAATCTAATGGTTAAATTAAGAATCAGGAAAAATACAAACTGGGTACCAAACAGCCACGGAGCAACCTTGTTTTTGGTTTTAACCCCTGTGAGATGCATTAAAGCCAGGAAAACCAGCGAAATGACAAACCATGCCTGGTAATTCTGCAGTGGAATGGGGCCGCCACCCCACGACCACATGTCGATGCGTATGGCAACCGGCTCCATCACAACATCATAAATGACCATCAGCACGGCTGCCATCAGTGCCTTGAGCGGCCAGAACAGCTTTGTGTCCTCCATTATGGAATAAACACAGTAGGTGAGCATAAGCCAGTTAAGTCCGATCAGCAAGGGTGTGTCAAAAAGCTTAAAACCCAGTGCCCTGCCATAGGAATATTCACCAAAAACCAGCCCGGTATGCACACCAAGCACTTCAACGAAGTATCCGGCAAGGGCAATAATGAAGAAAATCAGCATGTCAGTTTTGCGCCACCTCTTGTGGTAAAGCAAAAGAATGGCTGAACTCAGCAGGAGCGACAATGGCATCAGCCCGATGAACAATTCGCGGGTAGCAGGCAGGCTGAGGCCAATGACGCCAACCGTGTAATATATCACGAAGAAATATGCAGCTAGTTTATGTTTCATCTTCCTTCCGGTTTAGTGCTTCCATGTTTATTTTCCTTTGTGTCAAAAATTTCCTTATCGATGATTTTCGCTGATGCAAGGGCAAGGGGTATGCCACCACCCGGATGCACGCTTCCACCCGTAAAGAAAAGGTTTTTTATTGACTTTTTAAAATTTGGATGGCGATAAAATGCTGAAAACTTGTTGTTCGAACTTAATCCATATAGCGACCCCCTGAATGAGCCCGTCTCCTTTTCAATGCTTCGGGGGTCTGCAACATGCTCGGCCACAATGTGTTTTTCAATGTCAACGCCCAGTGTGCGCTTTATTTTTTTTATGATGTTTTTTCGCGTTTCACTAACCAGCATATCCCAGTCCTGGCCAATGTTTTCGGGTGCATTGATCATTACATACCAGTTCTCCTTGCCTGCAGGTGCGTCGGTGGCAACCTTTTTTGAACTGATGAAGACATACACCGTGGGGTCGTCAATAATGCTTTTTGACCTGAACAAATGATCGAACTCTTCCTTGTAGCGTTCTGAGAACAGGATGTTGTGCAGCCCCAGTTTTGGGAATTGCCCTTCCACTCCCCAGTAGAAGATCATTGCGGAGCTTGACCTCTCCAGCTCCAGCTGCTTTGCAGGGAAGGCCTGACCTGGCAATAGTTTTTTATAGAGAGGAACAATATCAACGTCGCTTACCACAATGTCAAAAGCTTCTGTTTTTCCATTTATGCGGACGCCTTTGATGGTGTTGTCTTTGACGATGATCTTTTCAACCGCGGTATTTAAGAAGAATTTGACGCCGACATCCCTGGCCAGCTGATAAAGGCTTTCAATGATTTGATACATTCCCCTTGCCGGGAAATATGCGCCGATGTTGTGTTCGAGGTGTGGGATAATGTTTAGGGTGGCCGGTGTTTTATAAGGGCTGGAGCCGTTGTAAGTGGCATATCGGTCAAAAAGCTGAACGATCTTCGGGTGGCTGAACCACTTGCTGTTCCTGTTGTGCATGCTGGTGAAAACATCCAGCTCATGCAGATGAAAAAGCGCTTTGCGGTATGGAGGCAGAAAAAAATTGCTGAATTTATGGATGGAATTGAACAAGAACACGTCTTTGGTGATCTTGTAAAGCTTTTCGCTTTTTTTTAGGAACTTTGTTATCCTGGATGGGGCAACTCCGCATTTTTGCGCCACTTCATTGGCAAAGTCGCCGGTGTCGTGCCAGGCATTGATTACGGTGCCATCTTCCCAAAAGTATTTACAGCTCTGGTCAAGTTGCTGGTAGTTGAAATAATGCCTGGGGTCTTTGCCGCAAAGGGTGAACAGCTCGTCAACCAACCCTGGCATGGTAAACAATGAAGGGCCTTTGTCAAAACGAAAGCCTATCATTCTCAATTCGGAGATCTTACCTCCGGGCTGTGATGCCTGTTCGAAAACAGAAACATCATACCCCTTTGCCGCCAAGCGGATGGCCGAAGCAATTCCGGCAGCACCTGAACCAATTACTGCTGTTTTTTGTTTCATATGCAAAGATATACGCTAAACATTTTAAATAGCAAGGAATTTCAGCTCGTTCTGCTAATTTTTTACTAAATTCACAATCTGAATGTCGATTATCGATTATCGATTGGCGATTATCGATTTTCAATTTGTTGATTCAGACAATGAAGCTCAAAGCAGGAAGCAGGAAGTTGGAAG